>JAGFND010000060.1 GCA_021409285.1 Candidatus Methanoperedens sp.
AATTTGCAATACTCTTGAGATGAGTGAATTTCTGGTAAAGGAATATATCGTAATAATTGAGGAACATAATAAAAAGGAGGAAAAAGTTAATGCTAATGGAATTGTGTAAAAAGTGGGACGTCAAATGTCGTCATTTTTATTTCTTCTTGGATAAAACATAAAGAGCAAAAATAAAAGCTGCCAACAACAAGATGCCCCACGCCCCTTCATCACCGCTTCGGTCTTGTGATACCTTTCAGGCATTATCATAAAGTGGAATATTATATCATCTATTATTATAAATATCAATTTTAGACAGTGATAGAATCAGAGGATTGCTGATTTTTATCGCATGGAATTTATGATTATAATTGATTCTAAACAGGTTATTTCTTAATATCCTTAAGCGTATAAGATAGCTTTTCAACTATTACAGCGTTCATGAGATAATCATCAACTGAGGAAAGAATTGTCCCTATCTTATCAGATGTGAATGTGATAGATGTTGTATTTTCCCCGATCACTGTTATATTATTCGAAAGATTATCCGGTGCAAGGGATCGTGCAATTATGTCGATAAGTTCGCTGGCATCTTCACTCTTAAAAATAAGTTTCCCTGTTACTTTCATGATTCATTCCTTTTCAATTGGCTGCTGATAATAGAATCCACGATTTCGATGAATTTTTGTGCTGTCTCCCTGGGTATTGTCGCACCTGAAGCCACATCATGCCCTCCTCCCAGACCACCCACCGATGATGATGCTTCACGCATTGCAGATGCAAGGTCAAGTCCTCCCGATACTAATTTCCTTGTTCCCCTTGCTGAGATCTTTATCCTGTCATTTACCTCGTTAAAAGTGATGAACGGTTTATCTGAATAAAGATAACGGATAATGGTACCTGCAATAACGCCCGTTCCACTTACGTCATCAAGCATCACATACCTGAAGCTCTTCGCAGATCGTATCTGAGATTGCGCTTTCTTGATTGATGCTATTATATTCTTCTGGTTTTCACGAGTTATTTGCATGGCTTCATTGACTGCTGATGCATCCCGCATGCATACTGCAAGTCCAAGTCCTGGCCTGTCAGCATTTCCACAGGCATTGAGAATATTAACAAGATCAATAATATTTGGAACTGCTTCATAGTTAAGGACATATATATCCCCAATTAATGAATCAATCGCAGAAAGGCTTCCCTGACCTGCAAGTTTCAATATAAGAAGGGATGTGAATCTCTTCATATCTCTCTCGTTAAGATCCTTTATCCGGCCTTTGAATCCACTTCCATCCAGGAATGCTTTTATTTTATCTCTGTCGCCGGTCATATCAAGGAATGGATCGATATTGCATTCAAACAGATCCTCGATCGGATCATCTCCCATTTTGAGACCTTTTTCAACTGTTATGACCTTGTTATGAATAGCTTCGTCCAGGATGAATTTATTGGCGCCTTTCATTGCCTGCTTATCACCTGTTGCGCCAGCAAGAGCAAGACCCGCAAGGTCGGTATTATCGCCCATCTGGCGTGCCACCATATACGCTCCGCTCGATGCGCATAATTCAGAAGATCCGTCTATCCCCACAAGATGCGGATTAAAATGAACATGTGAAAGTTGGCCTGCAGGTTTGTGATGGTCAATTATTATGGCATTTTTCAGCTTAGATGAGAGTTCAACCTGTCCGCTTCCCATGTCGCACAGGATAACTGCCCCCTGTGTTGTTTTCTCAATTAATTCTACAGTCTCGTTGTCAAATTGTTTAACGATCGTTGCATGGAACCTGATCCCCTTCCTGTAAAGTGCATTGCAAATTATACCTGCGGCGGACAAACCATCTGCGTCGTTATGGGAAATGAGCCTCACTACATCTTGCTGCAGTATGACATCAGCTACCTTTTTGCTTAATGCCTCTAGCTCAATGAGGTTATCATTTCCATCAGTCATCGCGACTTATTTTGACATCAACATTTCTGCCCTTTCAAAGGAATACTTCCAGTCTGCAGGAAGAATGCCTTCATTGCGATAGTATTTCTCTAATCGTCTTATCTTTGATACCTTATTATTGAATGAGCGCTTGTTATGAACGTCATTCGGGTTTTTATTAAGGTGTTTCTTAAGTTCAACAACTTTTACCATAAGATTATGAATATCCTCAGGGAGTCCCGGTGATATGTTCTTTTCTTTCATTATAGTAAGTAATTTTTTGCCAGTCAATAATGTGATATCCGGAACACCGTAGCGATCTCTCAATGTCATTCCGATCTCACTTGAACTTTTTCCCTGACCTGCCAACTGAACAATAGCTTTTTCGATCTCTTCCCTGTTTGTATTTGACCAGGCTGCTGTCTCGGTTCTATAGGGCCTCTTTGATCCGGACTGTCCTTTTTTTCTGGTATGCATTCGTGCCAATTGAATTCCTCCGATTATCTTTTATTTGAATATTTATATTTGGTATAACTACATTTTTAAGATACTTATTTTAATTAATTATGGCTAAGGCAAACCTTAATGGAGAATGTATATTAAATAATTATCTATAGGTTCTTGTTTTCGGGATTCATCCTGCTCAGTTTGCCACCATCTTTTCTTATTTCTGAAGTCAACTCGATTATCTTTTCGAGTTCTTCCTCAAAATCTGAAAAAGCTGCTGCAGCCGACTTTGTTGCCACAGCCCCTTGCGTGGATGGCACAATAAGGCCGTGATGTTCGAGAACTCTCAATGAATATCTGACCCTATGATCAGGTATTCCTGTGTCAAGAGAAAGTTTCATTATTCCAATAGGGCCGCTCTCGATCACTTTCTTGAGGACTATCACATGCCGGTTCAATAATTCAAGTTCGTGTCGGACTCTTCCTGTCAGCATAAATAACATATAAGAAGAAAAATTAAGCGGCGTATCTTCTATTAAGTAACTGATGAACAATGAAAATAACAATCCCGAAGATAATAGACCATTTTAATGCATCCAGTATGTCCACAGGTTGCGTATCGAGAGAGTATTTCAGCATGAGAATAATAACGAAATACAGGATGGAAGCGGCTGTCGCCGTGAAGAAGGAGCTTTTTTTATCCATTTTTTATCGGTTGGGTGTTATGCAATTATTATGTGAAATATCTTTGCATCGAGAGAAAAATTAAATTATTTCGCCATTAGTCTGACGGACAACGCCCCCGACTTTCAATCTCCCATTTACAATACTGGTGGTCATGCCTTCGATGATACCATCAGTTTCTATCATATCCCCATCAGCTAACTCACGCACTATTACAGTATATTTCGTTTTTTGTCTATAGTCGTTTGTCAATCTGGCACCTTTGTAAAGATTATGTTTTTTATGCATAATTTCTTCATTTTATTTAAACATTGCTTACCAATTTTTAGGAAAGATGTATCTACTAAAAATACTAATATAATATGATTATTGGATTATGACAACGGAGGCTAAATGACGAACATTCTATATGTCCAGACAAGCGGAATTGATTCACCTGAACGCCTGTATTCGCCGTTCATACTTGCCCAGACTGCAAAAGCAATGGGAATAGATGCGACTATTTATTTCCTGGGAATGGGGATAACAGTAGTGAAAAAAGGGAATGCAGAGAAGATCAAGATCGGAAAATTCCCCACACTTAAAGAAGTGATGGATCAGTCGATCAAGGCTGGCGTGAAAATAATGGTCTGTGAACAGAGCACACAACTTATTGATCTTGCACGAGGAGATTTCATTTCCAGCGCCCAGATCGTTGGCGCAGCTACACTAAATGACCTTGTTCTTGAAGCTGATGGAACGATGTGGTTTTAGAAGGAATATGAAGACTCAATGGAAATGCTCCCTGTGCGGCTACCAGTTCGAAGGTAAGGCAACACCTCCGGAAAGTTGCCCGAGCTGTAATGAGAAGTGCTCTTTCATAGATGCGACATGCTATATTCCGGAATGTGAAGGACAGGAGGGAAGAGACAGGAGGATATGAGATTGTCTCTGTGATCGTTTTTCTTTATGCATAATTATGTAACAGCAAGAAAAGTTAGAGCCTCGATGGGAACACTAGGAGTCCTGGGGCTTGAACTTGTCCAGATGGACACAGCGCCCACCACGGCTTATCTTCAGATATATACTGAAAAAAGGTGCAGGGCAAATTGTCTGTTCTGCGCGCAGGCCCAGGGTTCACAGGCAGACATCACTCATATCGCTCGCGGGATGTATGTGCCGGTAGACCTTGATGAAGTGGTCAAACGTCTCTGCATGGCATTTGAGAAAGGTTATCTCTTGCGTGCCTGCATCCAGACAGAACTTTATGATGAATGGTGGGAAGATACCTTATATCTGATCAAGAGCATCCGTAAAGTAAGTGATATCCCGATATCGCTTTCTGTTTTTCCATTAAGTGACAAACATTATCGGGAACTCAAGATAGTGGGTGTGAACGAAGTTGTAATACCTCTGGATGCGTGCACACCTCCACTCTTTGACAAAATAAAAGGGAAAAGTGCAGGAGGGCCATATTCGTGGGAGAAGCATATTGACGGAATAAGAAGAGCAGCTGTATTCTTTGAAAAAGTGGGAACCCATCTTATTATAGGTCTCGGTGAGACTGATGAAGAGGCCGTATGGATAATCGATCTATTGAAAAAAATAAATGCGAATCCTGCCCTTTTTTCATACACCTATGTCAATGGGACGCAGCTGGAAATTCCTGAAAGAAATGAAACGATCTCAATAAAGCATTATCGAACTGTGCAGCTTGCCAGATACCTTATCACAGAAGGCATCGCAAATTTTTCTGACATGCGATTCGTTGATGGAGTTCTCTGTGATTTCGGTGCGAGCAAAGAAGCTATTCTTGAAATAATCGAGGATGGATGTGCCTTCCAGACTACCGGGTGTTCTGAGTGTAACCGCCCGATGGCAAATGAAACGTTTTGCAGGATATTTAACTTTCCAAGAAGACCGGATAATAAAGAAATAATCGGTATAAAAAAAGAATTGGCCTGCATTCAGCCATGATAATGTGTCGGTTCATCCTTTTTCTTTTGTGCCTGCTGGAAATTGATGACTGGAACTGGCATTGATGGTGGAAGCCCCAGGGTTTTTGATAAAAGAAGAGCAATAGGGGCAAGATTTGCAACCATTATGTTTGCAAGTTCATTCTGGATATCGCCAGGCGCATTCCCTGCGTCCCACTTTTCCTTAAGCACCTTAAGATCTTCTTCGCCGTAGTAATCGGAAACCCCCTCAAACCTTATATGACCGATATTGGGACTTAAGTAATTAATTGCAAAAGTATATTCTACCCTGAGAACGGATTTCTCGCCAAAAGGAGTATGATCGACAACTATCGAGGGATTCTTCAGGTTTACATCATAGTTAATATTGATATTCTTGTATTTCCTCACATCTTCTGTGCTTGAATACGTCCTGGATTCAACACTCGTGAGCTGGAAGTTAATGATCATGTTTTATCAGCATTATACCTGCTCTATTAGATATTAAATTAATCCCTGTACCCACCTTAATATCATAATAATTTTTCAATTTCCCCGAAATCGATCCTGGATGTCGAATCAAGCGAAAGCGGGGTTACTGAAATATGCCCTTTCTTCATTACAGCTCTGACATCGGTTCCTTCTTCAGCATCACGTATAATCTCCCCGTTTATCCAGTAATACGGCCTGCCCCTCGGATCATGCCGCTCCTCAACGCCCGTAAGGAATATCTTTCTGGCAAGCCGCGTGATTTCGATTTCAGTATCCATGGTAGCATGCCGCGGGATATTGATATTTAGAAGATCTACACCCTTGGGGAGACCTTTTGCGAGGACATTTTTAGCTATGCGATTTACGATCTTTATTCCTGTATTGTAATCGTAATTGTATGTCCTGTGATCATCGAACTTATCTCCTTCATCGATGACCTGGATCGATGCCGCAAGCGCAGGAATGCCATAGCTTGCCGCTTCAAGCGCGGCACCTATTGTTCCACTTGTGGTTACAGTGTCCGTACTTATGTTCTCACCCACGTTGAAGCCCGAAAGCACGAGTTCGGGATTTTTTTTCATTATTGAGAATATCCCGATTATCACAGAATCCGTTGGAGTTCCATCAACAGCATATGCCTTAAACCCGTTCACATTGGCAAGCGATACTCGAAGCGGCTCAAAAATTGATATGCCGCGGCCTACACCGCTTTTCTGCGAAGAAGGTGCCACAACTGTCACATCCCCAAGGTCATATACGCTATCATAAGCTGCCTTAAGACCCGTGGAATATACACCATCATCATTAGTTATCAGGATATTTTTCATCAGGATCAGATTTGTTTTCAGTTAAAATAAAACTGTGGTTTTTATGGTTTCAACCATATCTCTTAAGCCTCCATTTTCTCTCTCAATTCTCTCGCTTTGATGCTGGCATCGTTTTTCCCGCATATCCTCGATATCAATTCCACAGCCTCAAGTGTCCTTGCTGTCCGGTCAAGGTAGTTCAGCACATCACCTGCATAAGCATAGACCCCATATTGCTTTGTGATCTGCGAAATGATACCATCAGGCATCAAACCCTGTGCGCACAATTCGATGACCCCCTTAGAGAATTTTTTTTGGGCGCATCCACAATATGGTGAATCTTTACACCTGCACGCCATGAAATCCTTTGCAAAATCTAGCATATTCCGGCGAAGGTTCTCTTTTAATTTTGAGAATCCCTCAGATGAGAATACAATATCAAGACCAGCACCGAAGACCCGTGTAGGGATGTCCGTGCCAAGAGCGTCTGAAAGCTGCGCTGCGTATTTGAAATATACAGAGTCCATGGTCTCAAGTTCAGTTAAGATATCGAGTGGTTCACGTCCTTTTAGGATTGCGTTCTTTATCAGGAAGGTATGCTCAACACTCAGGAAATGGGAAGCAACGATCCTTCCCAGGTCTGTTGGATGAAGATCTCCGTTCCTTTTCTCAATGAATCCGTATTTTTTAAGTTTATCGAACAGGTATTCAAGATCACCTTTTCCGAGGAGGTATCCATCGATCTTTTTGATATCTGAAAGTTTAGCTGATAATACGATATTGGAAAGTGTTTCTTCAAGCAATTCATCCTCTCCGTAATCCACGCCAAAATGCTCAAGCTCACCGCGCAGCAGACGAAAAGCGATCTCATCCTCGGATTCACCTTTCCCGAACCTCTTTTCAGGATCCGCAAGCAGCACGACTATGCCAAGATCATGATAATCAGGTCTTCCTGCGCGGCCCAGCATCTGCTGGAATTCACGTATGGTCAGCCATTCGATCCCCATGGCAAGAGAATCAAATATTACCTGTGATGACGGGAAGTCCACACCTGCAGCCAGTGCCGCAGTTGTCACGACGACCGGTAATTCACCTTTTCCGAACATTTCTTCAACTTTTTTTCGTTCACTGAAAGAGAGTCCGGCATGGTAAGGCATTGCTTTTATGGAAAGACCGTCTGCCAGCAAATGACAGCCCCGGCGCGAATTTGTGAAGACGATCGTCTGGCCTCGAAAACCTTTTGAGGATATTTTATTGTATTCCTGGCGTGAGAGCCGCTCTATCAATCGTTTCTTCTCATATTCAGGAGCAAATAAGAGATGTCTTTCAATAGGGACAGGCCGCTCCTCGAACTCGATCAATCCCGCCCCAAGTTTCTGGGCCAGCCAATCAGGTTTTCCAACAGTTGCGGAGAGATATATGAACTGGGTTTGCGGTGAAATAAATTTGAGGCGGGCAATAAGGCCATCGAGCCTGTGTCCCCTCTCCGCATCCTCAAGCGTATGGATCTCATCTATTACAACAGTACCGATCTTTCCAAGCGTTTTTGAATTGCCCGATCTGAGAATGAAGTCAACTCCTTCGTATGTGCCCGTGATTATATCAGATGAAAGCGATGTCTGAATGCCTTTTACCTTCTTTGTTATCCTGCTTGTCCCTATACGAAGAGACGTTTTTGCAATTGATGAATAGCGTTTTGTGAATTGTTCATATTTCTGGTTCGCAAGCGCCACAAGAGGAACAAGGAAAAGCATCTTGCCTTTCCCATTAAGGAGGTTATTTATTCCTGCAAGTTCACCGATCAAGGTTTTTCCAGTCGCTGTTGCTGAGACTATTAACTGGTTTTTTCCCTCAAAAAGCCCACCTTCAACTGAAAGAGTCTGGACAGGCATAAGTTGCTCGAGTTGAGGTAGCAGCAATTTTTTAAAATCAGGATGAATTGCCAGGTCTTTTACTTTTATCGTTCTACCGGTTCGGCTTGCCTGTATCGTATCAAATCTTGTCAAACCTGAATCCAGCTTTTCAGGACTGAGCATAGCAAGCACCCTGTCAAGATTCCTGTGTTTTACTAATATCTGAAAAAGTCTTTCCTGGCCATGGCGGCCCAGCTTGAAATTCTTCATCTCCCGCACAAGCTCATTTTTTGCGCAATCTTCACATATCCTGCGGCCGTGAAATTCTATGTAATTGCTCTTTGTGATACTGTATTTTCCTGAAATAAGGCACAGGTGACAGGTGGCAGTATAGCCGTAATCAAGTTGATACGCTTCCAGGAGTTCCTTGAATCCGGCTTCTGTGCGTTCATTACCTTCTGCAATAAGTATCTCATCAGCAAGGCGTAAAAGTTCAATAAGTTCCTGCGGTGCCCTGAACTCTTCTTGGTCGCCCTTTCTTATCCTGAATTTACCTGTCCGTGCACCCCTTGGGGTTTTCTTCAATATCAGCGTCCCCTGGAAGATCGGAATGTTTGAATTATCTTTTATGGGCAGGATCGCAAGTTTCGAATCCTGAGGGAAGACGATGACAGATAGCATTGCACTTCCTTAATGGACCAGAGATTATTAATCTTCGTGCATTGATACCAAAACAATTATTATTCAAAGCCCCAATAACCAGAAAAATAATGGCAAAAAAAAAGCAGCGACCAATCCCCAGGAAATCTAACCCTATAATGGTATATGCAGCTGTTGCAGTCCTTATCATTGCACTCCTTGCGATATATCACTATTCAGGAAATTCAGGCAATTCAAGTGTAACAGTCAATGAGAAACTTCCGACGACCGGAAAATTCGTGAAATTGAACAAACCGGGTACGTATGAAGAAGGCAAAGTCAAGATCATGGAGTTCATGAAATTCGACTGTTCTCACTGTTATGATATGCATAGATCAATGCCAGCACTATTGAACAAATATGGTGGTAATATCCAGGTGAGCTATATTCCGATTGTCTGGCAGGGGCAGTCCACAAAGAGCATAGAAGCATATATCATCGCCGAGCAGATGGGAAAAGGTGAAGAGATGCGCGATGCCCTTTTTCAGGCAAAATTCGTGAAAGGATCGGATATAATGGAAAGCTCTATTGCTATTGAAGATGCTGCCGCCAGTATTGGTCTTGGCGCTGATTTCAAAGCGAAGCTTGAGGGCGGCGAAGGCAGGAAGGCGGCGCTTTCCAATCTTGGGATGATGTCGGATTTTAGTATCCAGGGAACTCCCACGTTGATCATCAATGGAAATATCAATGTCGATCCGCCGACCATTGCGAATCTTGAAGATGTTGTTGGTTCACTGGTGAATGCTCAATGATCAAATCATTCCCGCATACATCAACAACGCTATCGCAAGCAGCGTCACGCCAGTGATCAAACGCATCGCTGACCTTTTATCTTTCCTGAACTTCTCCACTTTCTCAGGGTCAAGACCAAACGCAATCGCGCTTCCCAGGACAAGTACAGGAAGCACAACACCAAAATTGTAAGCGGCAAGGTACATATATCCTGCACCCTCGCCGCTTCTAACCATATCAAGGATAACAAAATAAACTGCGCCTACACATGGCGCTTTTATAAGCGAGAAAAGGGCGCCCATGAAAAAAGACGCAGGAAGGCTGACCTTTTTTGTCATGCTTTCAGTGAGGCGGATAAATGATTTAGGGGTATAGAATGAAGATTCCCTGTTCTTTGTCATATGATATGCGTCATATATATGCCATATTCCCAGTACCCCTATAAGAATAACAAGGAAGTTCTTTATAGTCACCTGGAGTCCGGGGGATTGCTCAAATATTCTCAGAAGCCCTATCCCGAAAATGAGATACGTTGTGAAAATACCGAGACTGAACATAAGGACTATCAGGAGCACATTTCTCCTCCGTCCTGTAGTTGCAAGGGCGACAGACGCTATGAAGGCAAGGATGGCAAGAAGGCAGGGATTAAAGCCCGCAAGCAGCCCCACAACGAGAACAGAAGGGATCGAAAGAACGATCTTTGTCCCGGATTGAACAGCGGCCACTGGTGCAGCAGCGTTTTCAATAGCAGCTTTTAAGACAGTTTCAAGTTTTCCGGTATCCCCGTTATAATCCGCATATGAGATCAGCCGATCTTTGTCCTTATTGATAATAACAGCAGGCGTCCCTGGTATCTGGTACTTTATCGCAAGGTTGCGCCCTTCTTCGTTAGCATTGTATTTTATGAAATTCACATTGCTGCCATATGATCTCATCAGTTTCTCGATAACGGGCGTGGCCTTCTCGCATTTCTGGCAGCCGGGGATATAGAAATATTCCACGATAACTGCATTGTCCTGTGCGACATTCTCCTCCTGTGCAGGAATTGGAGTATTATTGACCTCGATTTTTTCAGGTGTGTTATCAGAAATGTTTGACTCTTCTTTCTCAAGTCGTATCTTTTTATAAGTCTCGAACGACTTTTTATCAAAAGTTATGGATGCATTGAGATAATATACCCCTGGCCTCAATGCTGAGCATTCTTCGCATGACGGAGTCGTGAATTCAAAATCAAAGCTATTCTTGCCAATAATTAAACTTTCTTCCCTTGTTTCATCTATCAATGGCCTGCCAAAATCATTATTTATTCCTGAGACTCTGACCTGCCCTTTTCCTTCAACTGGTGAAATAAAATAAGTATGTATTCTTAATGTCTCATTTGATTGATAAACATTCTTTTCACTGCTTATCGAAAGCGTCGTATTTACAATATCAACTTCAAGACTTCCTGACCTGTATGTGCCACATGCTTTTGAAAGTGTCCATTCTTTGATATCGCCTGTGAAATTCCGGGATCCTGAAACGGGTATCCCTGAAATACTTCCATTTTCAATTACACCATTGATGCATATATATTTTCCTTCAAATGAAGCGTCTGCCATCAATTGCTGGGGCGATACCTCCCTGTAAGATGAAGTCTCAAGACATCCTGCGGCCAGCAAAAAACATGCCACAAGAAAAATATTAAAATATTTCATGATAATCATTTATTTTATAAAAAAACTCCTTAGAAATCTTCTGAAATCTTCATTCTCAATGGCAAGTATTTCTTCATTTTCAAGAACCTTATAACCTTCTTTAATGCTCATACTGATATGCTTTCCAAGGCCGCATTTTGGGAGCTCTGATAACATGAGTCCTTTAGCATTATAGTATTTTCTCTGGATATCGACCATATACCTGCCGTTCCTGATATATATCCGGGAAAAAACATTTGAATCTTTATATTTAGATTTGAAAGCATCGATGTGCTCCCTGAATCCTATTTCTGGTCCTGTGTGTCTCTTGACATATGGCAACCTTGCAGACTCGATCTCAAAAATTACGACCGCCTTCCTTGCAGCCCAGACGCCGCTGTTATACACACGAAAATCAAATTTTTCAAGCACCTGGCTTATTGACTCTTCCATTTTATAAAGCTGCGGGTATAATACATCATCAACCTCATCCGGGGCATGGAATTCAACGGCGATCAGAGAACTACCTCTTGTTTTGAGGAATCTCTGGAATTCGACATTATCAAGCGGTTCAGGAATATGCAGAGTAAAATATCTTTCATCCGGGTTCTTAAGGAACTCGCATGCCCTGTCAATAAAAGTGCAGAGATTATCAAGAGACAACACCGCAGCGACGTTGCGTGCAGGGTCTGTTGGATCGATCATGACCATTGGATCATTGTGGGCCAGTGTGCCGTGTTTCTCGATGTCAATGGTTATCCTGCCCTTCCATCCGCATGCTGCATCAAGGACATTCATAAAAGAACCGAAGTTGATTACCAGAAGTTCCGCAAGATATCCGGAAAAGCCGCGTTTTCTCAGTTCTGAGCCGTAGACCCCTATTCCTTTCATGAACTGCTTGAGGAGCAGCACTTCATCCTCAAGACCTGCGATTTTCTTTAAGACAAACGCATTGTGAAAAGGCGTCCTGTCAACAGCGGATTTTATTTCGGATGCGTAAGGGACGGAAAAAGCCGGAACAAGATCCACTTCAAAGCCTGAAAAAACAGCGTTGATATATGGATGCTCTGCATAACGCTCTTCAAAACAATCTGCACCCTGTGCGATTTTCCTTGCGATGTCGAGCCCTTTTTCTTCCAGATATTTGCGTTCCTTCTCAGGAGGGAACATTATGAATATATCAAGGTCATGTTCGCCGGATAACCATGTCCCGCGCGCGGTTGAGCCCACCAATTGTCCGGAAATGCCTTCATTTTTCCCGATCTCATTGATCTGGCCAATGAGAGATCCAGCAATACTATTGAGTTTTATCCTCTCTTCGTCTCCGGGTTTTATCCGTAAAAGCACTGATCTCCTGTTCGCATCTATGCGGTTTTTAATAAGATCATTCATTTTTGTTCAGGAAGAGACTGTAAATAGTATTTTCAGGCATGTTCTTTATTTCTGGGCTTGAATATCTGGATATTGAGAACATTATTAACAAAACTAATCTTTTTTTGCAGATGCAACCTGACAGTGAGAAAAATAAGACTGAAAACCAAAACAGCCATGACCCAATCTATTAACGTCGGAGAGGGAAAGTTCTCAGGATACACTCTTCTCAGGTATTCTGTATCTTCACTCATGAATATAATATATGTTTCTAAGATATATAGACTTTGTAATGGGATACTCTTATCCCGAATCGCTGGAATCTCGTGATACTATTCTATACTTCTTTGGTTTTGTGCCTTCTAAGTAATTTATTTTGTTCTTTTCAATCATGTTATAGATATCGTGATAGGCATTTTCTATAATCTTTTTCCTGTCGAAGCCTTCTTTCTCAAACAGGTCGCCTATGTCACCAATGACGAACTCTTCTGGCAGATCAGTCAACTCCTTGGTCTGCCTTTCCAATGGATTCGGTATGCTTTTTTTTTCAGGTTTTGGCTTCACGAACTTTGATTTCCTGGGTGGTTTCTTTTCCTCCCTCAAAAGCTCAATTTTTGGAGTTTCCACTTTCAAGACCTGGAAACTGTCAAAAAATTTCTCAACCAGCTCCTGAGTTGCTTCTTCTGTTTTCGGAATCAGTTCAAACACAATACCGCTTTCCTCATCTGTTATTTTGTATCCTAAAGATTTGATTTTCATTTTATCACCCTAAGCTTTCATTTGTTTAATAATTTTCCATTTCAAGAGGGAAGCACGTTCGAAACATTTCATTTGATAATAATTCATGCTAAAAAATAAAATGTGAAAAAATCAAACAATAACTATTAATAATGCTAATATCAAACGTAAATAAAAAGGTGATAACAATGCCATATGTATTTATTCGACACAAAGTTAAAGATTATGATAAATGGAAACCTGTTTTTGACGAGAATCGTGTTTTTCGTACAGCAGGAGGGGAGAAAGGAGGTCGTTTATTCCACAATATAGATGACCCCAGTGAAACCTTTATTATTTTCAAATGGGATACTATTGAAAATGCTCGAAAATTCACTGAATCAGACGATTTAAAAAAGGCAATGCAAAAAGCTGGTGTTGCTGAGAAGCCAGACATTTACTTCCTTGAAGAGGTTGAAACTGTATAGCTTTATAACTTTTTTCGTTAACACATTCGGATAGGTTAAATTTAAGATAACAAGTGGTTATCTGGTAGACTGCGAGTAGAGATAAACCAAGTGAAAAACGAGTGAAACACGATGATAACTGAATCCGTAGAAATACATCGACCAATTATTGAATTGGTAATGTCCTCCAGGCTATGGGGAAAGTCTAATGTTAAATGACTTTTTTATTGAAAATTTGGATGTTGTCTTTTTCATTTATGGGTTTGCTTTTGCAATCCTTGGGATTATCATTTTTTTGCAGCTAAGGGTTACTAAACAGAGCAAATTTAGGTTGCTTGATATTTTATGGCTTCTGGCTTGGTTTGGGTTTATTCACGGAATAAACGAATTTACAGATATGTTTATGCTTATTAAGGGGAACCTTCTTTTTCTGAGAATTCTTGGTGCCCTTGTTTTATTTATTTCCTTCTTATTTCTCTTTTTATTCGGATATAGGATGATTAATATCGGGGAGAGAAAGAGACTCGGCATTTGGTTTCCATTTACAATAATAGTTTTATTTATTGGAATGCCAGCATTATCAGGAGCAACATCTCTTGATAACTGGAATATTTCATCAAGATACTTTTTGGGTTTTCCCGGTGCGATTTTAAGTGCTACGGGATTTATTTCATACTATAGGTGTGAAGCTAAGAAATTATGCGTAGCTAAAGTTGAAAAATATTTTATTTTTATCGCTTTATTATTTGGGCTTTATGGGATATTCGGAGGATGGATAGTCACCCAGGCAACCTTTTATCCAGCTTCGGCAATAAACAATATATGGTTTATTACCTCGTTTGGAATTCCTGTTCAAATTTTCCGCGCTTTAATTGCGGTGGGAATCGCCTGGTCTCTCTGGAATATACTGAATATTTTCAATATAGAAATGACTGATGAGCGCAAGCGGGCTGAGGAAAAAATATATGAACAAGCTGCCTTTCTCGATAAAGCACATGATGCCATTTGCGTCTGGGACTTAGAACAACGCCTTATCTACTGGAATAAAGGCGCTGAGCATCTGTATGGCTGGGTAGCAGAGGAAATCGTAAGCAAGAATGTCGATGAGCTTCTAGATATAGAAGAGTCACCCAAGCATGCCGAAGCTAAAGAGAGCGTAATTGAAAAAGGTGAGTGGGCAGGTGAGTTGGATCAGATGACGAAAGATGGTAAAGAAGTCATTGTCGAAAGCCGATGGACACTGGTGCGTGATGATACGGGAAAACCTAAATCAATACTTGTCATCAACACAGACATCACTGAAAAGAAAAAGCTTGAAGTGCAGTTCCTTCGCGCTCAAAGGATGGAAAGCATAGGCACACTTGCAGGCGGCATAGCGCATGACCTCAACAATGTTTTGACGCCAATAATGTTATCGGTGCAACTATTAAAAGATAAATATATGGACGAAGAATGTCAGAAGTTGCTTGATATGCTGGATAGAAATACCAAACGAGGGGCAGATTTGATAAAACAAGTATTATCGTTTGCACGAGGAGTGGAGGGTGAACGCAACCCTCTTCATGCAAAACATATTATCACTGAAATTGAGAAGGTGGCAAAGGAGACATTTCCAAGAAATATTGAAATTAAAACTGAAATACCCAAAGATCTCTGGATAATCTCAGGGGACGCGACACAGTTGCATCAGGTTATAATGAACCTCTGTGTGAATGCACGCGATGCGATGCCATTCGGCGGCACCTTAAGAATTTCTGCTGAGAATTTTTTCATTGATGAGAATTATGCACGGATGCATACAGAAGCCAAAATCGGTTCTTACATTGTCATTGCTGTCTCAGATACTGGAACAGGTATCTCTCCTGAAGTACTGGATAGAATTTTTGAGCCTTTTTTTACCACAAAAGAACATGGCAAAGGCACAGGCTTAGGTCTTTCAACGTCTCTTGGAATTGTGAAAAGCCACGGCGGATTTATAAATGTATATAGCGAAGTTGGGAAAGGAACAACATTCCAGGTCTACCTGGCGGCGACCAAAACCGAATTTAAAGAAGCGCAACAGCAGGAGCCTGAACTGCCAGTTGGGAAGGGGGAATTTATTCTCGTTGCTGAAGATGAAGTCCCAATTAGTGAGATCACATGCTCGACACTGGAAGCACACAGGTATAAAGTGCTTACAGCAGAAAACGGTGAACAGGCAGTAACATTGTATAACGAAAATAAAGATAAGATCAAAGTTGTGCTTATGGATATGATGATGCCAGTTATGGATGGTCAAACGAGCATTCGGGCTATTCGTAAGATTAATCCTGAGGTCAAAATTATTGCAGTTAGTGGATTGTCAGAGAAAAGCAGACTTACAGATATCGCTCCTTATACAAACGCTTTTTTGCCAAAACCTTACACTGCTGCGAGGCTGCTAAAGATAATAGATGAGGTTTTAAGTGCAAAATAGAGAGACCGCTGAGATAATCCTTTAATTAAACTTGAGCATGCTAATCAATAGGTGGCTTTACAAGTTAATTTTTTCCCAAATTTGATTGAAATCTTTCAAATTTGCCTCCATATCTTTGGAAAGGAAATATATTTTACCGTATGTTGTTGTGATTATTCCATTTTTTGCAAGTACATCGAGATGGTGACTGGTAGTTTGATAATCGATATTCAAAGCTTCAGCTAATTGATTTTTAGTATAAGGTTTATCGGTAAGCTTCTTAAGGATAAACCCACGGTCATATCC
>JAGFND010000061.1 GCA_021409285.1 Candidatus Methanoperedens sp.
ATTTTTACAACTAAAGCGAATGTGGTCACGCCTATTGAGAGCCATATAATGGCGGATACAAAAGGGGAGTCGGCTCTAACTATGATGATGTCACAATTAGAATCGACAATAAAACCCTTACCCCCTGTTACCCCTACCCCAACACCAACTCCCGCAAGTAATCGGGACTCAAGAAAGAAACATCGTGTAGGCAGCCAGACACGATGATGATGAATGGAAATTCGAATACGCTTATCCTATTTTTTCATTTGGATAAGCTTTTTCATTATTACTTAGATATAGACCGTAAATGGCAGCAAAAGGAAAGTTAATAACTCTTGAAGGAATTGATGGAACTGGAAAATCAAGTATTGCCAGGATGCTGGGAACAAGTTTTCCCCATGCTGTTCTTACAATGGAGCCAACAGATAGCTGGATCGGGAAACTAGTGAAAAAATCTATTGAATCTGATACCGATCCACTTGCTGAGCTTTTCCTGTTCGTTGCCGACCATGCCGAACATGTTGCAAAAGTAATAAGACCGGCTCTTTTCGAAGGAAAATTGGTAATATCTGACCGATATTCAGACAGCAGATACGCATATCAGGGCGCCACTCTTAAAAACAAGTTCGATGATGCAATGGAATGGATAGAGAATATACATGAAGGCTGGACTCTCGTTCCTGATCTGACAATACTATTTACTATTGATCCATCTATCGCAGTATCGAGATGCTGCGATAGAGGGGATAAAACAAAGTTTGAGAAGATAGAATTCCTGAGAAGCGTTCAGGAGAATTTTTTGCTGCTTGCTGAAAAAGAACCCGGAAGGTTTGTTTTGATCGATGCAGGGAGAGAACTTGATATTGTGGCGCATGAGGTTCATTCGGCGATAAAGAGATTCTTGAATTAATGTTTTCTCTCAATTGACCTTATCAGGACAGCTATCAACAATATCAACCCTGCATACTCAAATCCCGGTGACTTTGTTGCTGCCGATGTTGCTCCTGGTGTTGGAGCCGTCCCTGTCACTGTCGGAGACGGAGTCTGGGTTATAACCGGTTTTGCGGCGGTTGCAGTCGGTGCAGGTATGGTAGTAGCTTCTCCGGATGAAGCAAATGCATAAACACGTCCGCTATGCGTAACCACATAAAGCATATTTCCTGAGATCGCAGGGGTGGTTATATAATCATCGGTTCCGGTTCCGGTCGAATTCTTCCATAATACTTTACCGGTACTTGTATCAAGAGCATAGACCATATTATTATGTGACCCAAAATATACAATATCATTTGAGATTGCAGCAGATGCATCAATATATCCTGCGGCCTGGTAACTCCATTTAGATTTTCCGGTACCAAGATCTATTGCATGGAAATTGCTATCTTTTGAGCCAATAAATATCGTCCCTTCCTTAACGGAAGGAGATGCTTCCACGTTATTCGAGGTTGAGAATGTCCATTTCGGCGTAGATTTCTCCACAGGGAAAGCATAGATATTTCCATTGTTTGAACCAATGATTACCATTCCGTTTGAAATCGTAGCTGAGGCTTTTATCTCACTCAGTCCTGAATTATAGTGCCATATTTCTTTTCCAGTGATGGCATCAATGGCATAAATATTGCCATTATCATTTCCAACGAAAAGAGTTCCTTCAAAATACGCAGGGGACGTATCGACAGCTTTTCCGGTCGGATAGTTCCATAACAGTTCACCTGTCTTAACATTGAAAGCATAGACACCGCCATCTTTTGAGCCTGCATAGGCCATGTTTCCGATAACAACTGGAGATGATAGGAAGCCGTCAGTGGCATTTTTATTAATCCATTTTATAGAGCCGTCTTTGATATCGATAGCATAGAATCGTTTATCGTCAGCGCCAATATATAATGTACCATCCGAAACTGCTGGAATGCTTCTCACGAAACCGTTCGTCGTGGTAGCCCATAGTTGCCTGCCTGTCCCTGCATCGATCGCATGTATACCACCATTTGATCCAATGTATACGACCCCGCCCACAAAGATAGGAGAGGAATCGGTTTTAGATCCAAGGTCCCGTGTCCATTTCAGGACAAGCGGTGGCGAAACCACATCCGCTGAAAACCCGGAATGCACTTCATCATTCTGGAACATTTTCCAGTCAGAAGCAATAGCTGGTGCGGTCAACATCAATACGATTAGAATTGAATACATTAATGATTTCATAATTTCATCTCTTTTAACCCCGTTTTCATGACTTTACTTTAGCTTATGTCGCGCCATTGTATGAGAGGGATCTATTTCCAGAACGATACTGAAGCATTTTCTGGCTTCATTATCATTTCCGAGCCCTTTTAATGTGACTCCTTTTTCGTACCATGCTTTCGATCTTTCTGGTTCGATCTCTATTGATTTATCAAAAGACCTGACGGCTTCGTTCCCCCGGCCCAGTTCCTTTAGAACAATACCTTTTTCATACCATATATCCGCATTCTCAGGATTGATCTCAATAGCTTTTTCATAGGCATGAAGTGCATTATCAAATGCTTTTACGGCATCGTAACTCCTGTCAATGGCCTTGAGGTCTTTTCCTTTATACCCCCATACTTTTCCTTTTCCATACAATGCATTCCAGTTTGATGGGTCTATCTGGAGTGCTCTGTCAAACAAAGCAAAGCTTTCTGCATATTCTTTCTTAACACCCATGATCAGTCCCTTTCGGGCAAGTGCGCCTGCATGTGCAGGATCAAATTGAAGGACTTTATTGTATGCAGCCAGAGCCTCTTGATCTTTCCCAGAATCTGAAAGTATCGATCCTTTTTCGAACCACATTTTTACGTTCCCGGGTTCTATCTGGAGAAGCAGGTCAAATATTTTTAAAACTTCAGAGTCCTTTTTTAATTCTTTTAAAATAATTACTTTTTCGGTCAGTAATTTCCTATTTTGAGGTTCAAGGTCAAGAACTTTATCATATGCAGCCAGAGCTTCTTCCAGCCGTCCAAGATTAATAAGCACAAAACCCTTTTCATGCCATGCTTTCATATTGCCCGGGTCTATTTCAAGGACATTTTCATAAGCCTCAAGAGCAGGGAGGTATTGTTCAAGTGTTAGATGTATGGAAGCTTTATCATACCATGCCTTGAGGTTTCGCGGTTCCTGTTCAAGTATACCCCGATATGCTTCAAGCGCTTTGTCATATTTGCCTGCAAGCTTATATTTTTCTGCCTCCTGCAAAGGATCTTTTTGTTCCCTCTTCCTGAATAATTCACTAAATTTCATGAATATTGCCTCAATCTCAGTTCCTTACATTCTATGAAAATCTTTTTATATAAGCTTTTTAGAAGTATAAATGTTTCTAATTATCTTTTTAACCTCAGCGTATTATATATACCTGCATATTATATATACCCGCATGTACATCCCCGAACTTCTCGCCCCTGTTGGCAGCAAAGAATCGCTCATTGCTGCGATAGATAACGGAGCCAACGCCGTGTACTTTGGTGGAACGCTCTTTGGCGCACGCCAGTATGCTTCGAACTTCAAACGTGAGGAACTTGAATGGGCGATTGATTATTCGCATGTTCGGGGTATCAAGACCTATGTGACCGTGAACACTCTGATCAAGGACTCCGAGCTTGAAGAAGCAGCCGATTATCTTCAATTTATCTGCAACGCAGGGGCCGATGCGGTCATCGTTCAGGATATTGGCATCCTGAAATTATTGAGGGAACAGCTCCCTGAACTGCCGGTCCATGCCAGCACCCAGATGACAATTCACAATGTGCAAGGAGTCAAGTTCCTGCAAGAAATGGGTGTAAAACGAGTTGTGCTGGCGCGCGAAAATTCACTTGAGGAAATCCGAATAATAAAATCCGAAACTGGCATTGAGGTTGAGACATTTATCCACGGCGCCCTGTGTTTCTCATACTCAGGGCAATGCCTCCTCAGCAGCATGATAGGAGGACGAAGCGGAAACAGGGGCTACTGCGCCCAGCCGTGCCGGAAAAAATACAGGATGATAGGCATCGAGGGCTATCTTCTCAGTCCCAAAGACCTCAATATGAGCGAACTAATTCCTTCGCTTATCGAAGCCGGCATCGATTCTTTCAAGATCGAGGGCCGGATGAAGCGTCCCGAATACGTGGCAGGAGTTGTTCGAATTTATCGCATGCTCATCGATAGATACTTTGCCTCGCCTGATGAATTCTGGGTCGCAAAGGAAGAAAAACATATACTGCGGCAGCTATTCAACCGTGAATTCACAACAGGATATTTTTTCGGGGATCCGGGAAGCGATCTGATGAGCAGAAGATATCCTCATAATCGCGGGACAGAACTTGGTAAAATAATAGATTATGACCCGCGCAGCAAAACAATTGTGATACAACTTAAGGCACCTTTGAGAACAGGGGACGGTATAGGCATAGGATGTAGAGAATCGGGAATGATCGTTAATAACATATTCGCTGATTCAAAGAGAGTAAATACTGCAAGCTCGGGCACCATAGTAAAAATACCGATGGAATATGAGGTCGCAAAAGGAGATATTGTTTTCAAGACGTACGATAGTCAGCTCATGGCTTCACTGGAAGCAAAGAATTTAAAAAAAATACCAATAAAGATGTCTTTCATCGGAAAGGCCGGTAAACGAGTCGAACTTCGAATCATAGATGGAGACAATGATATCACGATCCGCGGCGGGAATGTCAGCCCGGCGGAAAAAAGGCCGCTATCTGAGAGCTCGATAACTGAACAACTGAAAAAGCTTGGGAACACTGTCTTTGAAGCCCGGAAGATCGATCTCGAAATTGACGATAATATCTTCATTCCTGTTTCTGAACTTAATTCGCTCCGAAGGGATGCGATCACCAAACTTGAACAAACACGCATCGAAAAATGGAAGCATCATTGTAATAAACCTGATATTTCAGATGGACAAATATCCAATGAGCCAGTTCATCCTGTTTTATCCGTAAATACAGGCTCAATTGAATCTTTTGAATCTGCCGTCGATGGCAATGCAGATATTGTTTATTTTGGTGAAGGGAAATCCGGTGTGACACTTGAAAATGATGACTATTCACATGCAATAGAATACGGAAGAAAAAATGGCGTTAAAGTGTTCATAAATCTGCCGCGGATCATGAAAAATTTCAATGACCTGCCTGCTTCAGAATATTTTTCTAAAGATGATGCACCCGATGGTTTTCTTGCTGCAGATCCCGGCGTTTTATTTAAACTTCATAAACTGGGAAAAACAATAGTGGTTGATTATCCCCTCAATGTTTTCAATAGGCTGGCAATGGCGCATCTTTTGGAATTCGGCCAGAGGGTGACGCTTTCACCTGAACTTACACTGACACAAATGAACTTCCTTGCGTCCTTTGGCCAGACTGAATGCATCGTCCACGGTTTTTTTCCCCTGATGGTCTCAGAGCATGACCTTATTGGAGGGCTCTTTTCGGATCGAAGAGAGCATGACTTTTCATTAAAGGATGAAAAGGGTTTTCTCTTTCCTGTCAGGAATGACTCACAGAACCGCACTTATATAATGAACTCGCGAGAGCTTTGCATGCTTGATCATATACCTGAACTCCTTAAAAGCGGTGTCAGTTGCCTGAGGATAGAAGCAAGAATGTATGATGCCACAGCAACTGGAAAAATAACAAGAGCATACAGGGATGCTATTGACAGCGGCAGAAGCAGGATTAACTGCAATGGAGAATATACCACAGGTCATTATTTTAGGGGTGTTCTCTGATTTTCCAGGAAATCTAAGTTATTCCTCTTGATTTTTTCATTTCTTAAACCGGAATGAACTTAAGTGATAGATATATTACTATATTATTACAAAAGAATAGCCGGAGCACAAAAGCCTCCTCGGATTTTAAGAAAGGTGAGGCAATAGTCTCATTTGAAGACGAAACATGCCCGCTGCAAGTAAAGGCCCATAGATACGTATGCGGGAATGGTGTATGTATTCGTGCTTTCTATGATCGTGTCGGCATCGATATGGCCAGGGATAATTGAGAAAAAGTTGAAGGGATAATATTTTGTTTTAAAGAAAAAAAAAGAAACACAAAAGATTTATTTAATCTCTGTGTTTCTTATTCTCTGATGTTGATTTTTCTTAGTGCGCCCGCGCAGCCATGGGTATCGAGTACATCCAGAGTGCTATAATACCGAACATCAATATCAATACGATATAAGGCAGCACGGATGACCTTGAATGGGGATTATTAGTGGATATCTTATATGCTGTATATATGGCGCCCAGGACTCCAAGTATCGAGAGAATATACTGGATAACCTGTATCGTGGGCGTGTTCAATATCGACAGGTCTCCTGTGATATTCCATCCCACAAGAGATGCCGAACTATAGAGCACGGAAAAACCTTCACCGAGGAAATGCCTGGCATTATGCGCAAGGTGTATTCCAAGTCCCAGCGGAATTAGAGCATATCCATAACGAATGAAGTTTGAAAGAGTTGTTTCTGTGGAATCCTTCGATACAGCACTCATTTCTGCTGTCTGATCGGCTATCAGATCGGAATTTGATGTTTTTCCTGAAATTATGCTTGAAACAAAGCTTGCAATTAGCATCAGCAAGACCGGTAATAGCATTGCTCCGCCAAAGATCAAAGTCCAGGCAACTGTGAAATTCGTGATGCCAGTAGTATTCTCAAACCATGTCATGAAAGGTTCCCATACCTCAAGCATTATCATCGTCTGGCTTATAACGATCCCGATCAAAGCAGTAGCAAGGAATGATTCTTCAAACCGCGGTTTCTTTATGAACCAGAGTTCACTTGTGGGCGGGCGCGGGGTTATTCTTATTGCATCATGATCGCAGGTCTTTATGCAGTTTGAGCAGAAGTTGCAGGCACGGTTGGAATCCATGGTCCTTGGATATTCAAACATCGAGCAGCCACCTGTTTTTCCATTACCCTTATAGCATAAAGGCGTCTTGCAGGTCTTGCAGACTTCGCTGTCTGTCCTGAGTTCAAGTGCTGAACTCATGGAATAGTTGCTTGAAAGACCGCCAAGGAAACATAAATAACGGCACCACGCTCTCTTTTCAAAAACCGCTCCCATGAATACTACACCTATTAATATGAATAATAATAGAATTCCTGTATTTAAAGGAGATTCAACAATGCCGAAGATAACATCTGACCACGTTATGACAAGAAATGCGAATATAATGATCCAGACACCATACTTCTGAAGGAATTTTGGCACTTTCCTGTGCATACCCACTTTTTTCTGCACTTCATCGCTCACTCTTGAAAGAGGACAGACTGAACACCACAGTCTTCCGAACAACAGGAAAAGGACGGGTAGAAGAGGCCAGAGCAATATCCACATCATGATTGAGCCGAAATTAGAAGATGCTTCAACACTACCAAAGAAAAGTTTTATCACGATTATTGCGAATATTATCATCGTAGGCAGGACGAAAATAAGGGGGTACCAGCGGCTTTTAAGAAGAGATTTTAACGGGGCATAATTCAGGAAGTTGATTTTCTTGAGTTTTTCTGTCTTTGAAGCATAATATCCCGCAACTCCGATTATCCCGATAAATAAAGCTATCACATACCAGTTCACATCCCCATTCATACCATGCCCCGCAGGAGGTTGATCCATGTTCATTGTGCTATGGTCACTCATATTCATATTATCCATTCCAGCAGCATTCGCGGGTAAAGCGAATGCAAACAACAATAAAATCACACTTAAAATTAATATTTTTTGATTCATTCTATCTTCTCCGTCTTTACATAGAATGTAAAGTAAATCTATCAATTACCTTCAGGTATATATACTTTGTTTACATTATATGTAAAGTACAGGATAGTTTCTTAAAAAAAAAACAATATATAGGCAGGTTAATAAACCAAATGCAACCATCAGAACTTTCAATATTTATCGTTTTTTTAGCAGGAGTTATTACGATCATGAAACCCTGCTGCCTCCCGCTTGTGCCAGTAATATTTTCAGGTTCCGGAGGACACAGGCTTCGTCCTCTTGCTATCGTATCTGGCTTGACTGTAAGTTTTACAACGATGGGAGTGCTGGTATCTGCTTTTGGCGCTACATTTGGAGCATATACTGATTATTTACGCAACATTGCGATCCTGTTCATAATAAGTATGGGTATTGTGCTTTTTGATGAAGATGTGAATATGGAGTTCATGAAGATATCAGGCTCAATTACACAGCGTTTGCGGGGAATCGGGTTCTTAAATAAGTTCTCTTCCAGAATGCCTGAAGGAAGCCTGACAGGAGGATTTTTCCTGGGCATGTCGCTGGGTGTCCTCTGGATCCCATGCGTTGGTCCAATACTTGGAGCTGTGCTTGCATTAGTCGCATCAGCAGGAAATATGACATACGGTGCATCGATGCTGTTCGTTTATTCCATAGGCATGAGCCTCCCCATGCTTTCTATTGCTTATTATGGGAAAAAAGTCACGAACAGGTACAAATGGTTTTCAAGGAACGGGGAACTTCTTAAGAAATTGTCCGGTCTTGTGCTGATACTTATTGGAATAATGCTGCTCTTTGGTGTCGATAAGCTCATTATCAAATGGCTATCCCCATATTTCCCCACAACTTTTTATGGAATTTAAGTTTTTCATATTTCACCTGCTAAACCACGGATTTCTCCGCTTCTGCAATGAGTGACCTGTCTTTCAGGATCGCCCTTGCAATATAAGCGCTCCCGATCATATTTGCCAGCAATCCGATTGTGATTATGGCATCTTTATACTGGATAAGGAATGAGGATGTTGCAAGGATAAAACCAACTGCGGGCAATAGATCACTCACATGGTGCAGGCAGCATGCTACCATCGTCAGCGAAGAAGTAGCAGAACCTGCCATACCCATTTTTTCTGAACCGCCTATGTTTCCAGCAGTAATATTCCTGTGATATCTGAAAAGCCCCATCTGAATACCGACTGCAAAGGGAATGAGGTAGACAAATATACCGTTAGTAAGAAATACCTGGTATCCTTTCTCAATTGAACCTTCTGCTAAGGAAGCAATAGAGATATTGAAAAGTATTACAAGTATCCCTGCGCTTATTCCGAAAACATACGGATTTTTTGAAAAGCTTTTGATACTGATCACTGACATAAACCTACCACTTAAAGACTCTCTCGTTTACTCCTGCAACGTCCTTGATCACAAGTTCAAAACTTTTGCTCTGGGTCTCAGGAAATCGAAGTGTACCGCTTGCATGATGCCCGCCTTGGCCCTCATAAGAAAGAGGTTGATATGTTTTGCCACCGGAATCCCTCAGGAATGAGTTATTCTTAAAATCATCGTTATAGTCCTTATGGGCAGTTACTTTGATTTCAAATGCTGTGGCATCGGTAATATCAGGAAGGTAAGTTGCTATTATCTGTACTCCAGCGTCTGAATTCTCTCTCGGCTCCAATAGATCCGCGTGAGGTTTATCACCTCCTGATATGCATCCACTGATGGCAGCTGCGATCAATACGAATAAAGTCATTATTAGTCCGGATATTTTCATGTGAGTTCCTCTTTTTTATTTATTTCTGGCTTTCAGGTTTCTGCGTACCATGTATCTTTCAGGCTCAGAGTCTAATGCTTTTTTACATCCCGGTGCACAAAAATAGCAGGTCTTTCCTTTATATTCTGATTTATATTGTGCCGTATTCTCATCTACCTGCATTCCACAGATTGGGTCTATTTGCATATATCTCATTTCTCCTTTTATTGTTTTTACTATATTTGTACTTTACGTCAAACGTAAAGTAAGTATCTTATGGCGGAAGTGATGTATTTGTTCCTATATCCCTGCCTGAATACTCATCATCAATCCTTTTTCTGCAACATTGTCCATAGCTGCTCCGAAGCGATATTGCGATAACTTCCGCCTGATACCTGGACAATTTCTTCTTTCATTATCCCATCTTGAGTCTGCAAAGGCTTCATCTGCAAAAATACCGCAACCCTTATATTACTTTACATGTATCGTAAAGTTAAAATGCATATTAAGAAATTGATCCTCGTATTTCTTGCCTTGATTGTCCTGTTTTCTGTGGTTTTGGCTATTAAATCAGATATAAGCGATGCCGGTTATATTGAATTAAAAGGATTAAAATTCCAGACAAATGTTACACTGGCTCTGGAAGCTGCAAAAGTGCAGAGTATGCCCATATTTATATATGCAAGGTCTGAATCATGTGGATGGTGCAAGAAATTTGAAGACGAAACCTTCACGAACCAGAGCGCGGCCAGGATATTGAATGCAAAATTTAAACTTGTCTCAATTGATGTGTACAAACAGAAGAACGAGACCAGAAATTTCAGGGTGCAAGGTACACCGACTGAGATTTTCCTTGATTCAAACGGCACCGAGATAAAAAGGATTCCGGGTTATACAGATACTGAAACATTTCTTAATTCGATAAATGATATACCAAAATAAATAATGAGCTGGGAAAATGAAACCTCAAAAGAATGCAAAAAATGTCAAAGCGAAAAGCGCAAAAGTTTCGAAAAAGAAAGGAAGTAATACATTAATAATAGGAATTATAGCAGTGATCCTGCTCGCCGGAATAGCCTATTTTGTTTTTGGTGGCGATTCGACTAAAAAACCGGACAGCCAGGCAAACGCCGGCGCCAAATTAAAACTTCCAAGCTATGCTTATACAAACCCGATTACCTTGAAAGCATACACATATGCAACGGAACACCCCGAAATACTTGAGCAAATACCATGTTACTGTGGATGCGGATCCCATGGAAGTGAAGCCTCAGATTATAAGCCTCATCGGTTCGTGAGGGACTGCTATATTACTGATAATTGGACATACGATGAACATGCCTCATTCTGCGATGTCTGCGTAGGAATAGCCACTAAGGTTCAGGACTATCTTGCCCAGGGCAAGACCCTCAAGGAAACAAGAGATCTGATAGACCAGGAATACAGCAAAATAGGGGGAATGATGACAAATACGCCACCTGTAAGAGATGATTATATACCAATCCTTAAACCGAACCTTGCAGGAACGCTGGCAACACCAGCCCCAACAACAGCAATCGACTTATCTGCGCTCTCCCTGGCTGATAATTTCAAATCATTGAGTGATGGATTAAAACTTATTCCACCCGGGATAACCTGGGCATATTTTGTCAATCTGAAACAGGGGATCGGATTTGAGCAGAAATTTATGCATGATACGGATTTTTATGGTACGCCGATTATAGGAATGCTGAATTCGGAATATTCCGATGGCTCATGGGTGGAACTGCATGATATAGGCATGGTAAACAGTAATGTTAAATCAAAGGAGAACCCGCAGTTTGATAATATCATTTATACGAGGCCGTTTATATTAGATACAAAAGATAAAACAGACATTGTGATGTCTCTCTTAAAAAATCCAACAACGAATGCAAGCGCATATGACTCTTTTAAATCCATTATGGAAAAAGTGGACGATGAAAATGCGGGATTTGCTAAGATAAATACTACAGCACCTCCATTTGCAGATGCGAGTTATATTGGAATCGTAAAATCAGAAACAGGCATATTGGGAGAAATAAAGGGAGAAATCGCGTTTAGAATCAAAGATAACGGAGCAGTGCCGCTTGCAAAATACAACGAATTGAAAAATTCCAGCACATCTCGAGGCTTTAAGTCTTATGAGGTGCGGCAGGAAAATAATATTTTGGTTATAAAAATAACCAGTAACCTGAATAATTTTATTGCGGAAGCCACTCAGCAGTACGGATTTGAGATATCAGTCTTCGGTTAATATCTGCCCCTCCCCCAAATTACCTGTCTTTACTGATGGGAGCTAAAAACCACATGGAAAAAAACAGAAATGATAGGAAATATGACCTGCTTGATGTTTATTTCTTCAAGAATCTTGTGAAAAACAGATTCTTTAGGCCTGCAATAAACTTTTTTCTCTTCATATTCTTGCTTATTATAATTTACTTTGGTCTTTCAAGTGAATCAGACCTTCGTTTCCACGGGGGGATACCATTTGCAACGACAATGATTTGGGATATCTGGCATCCATTACTTGCTTTTACCCTGATAATTGTGGGAAGGTTATGGTGCTTTGCATGTCCAATCGGGGCAATTGGTGATTGGACTCAATCCTTTTTTAGCTTCAAAAGGAAATATCCTGAAAAGTATCGCAATCTCTGGATAGCAGTAATACTTTTCCTGATAATTTTCGCAGGAGAGCGCCATCTATTCCAGTTCACAAGAAATCCTCCCAATACCGCCTATCTTCTCATCTTCTTCACAGGACTTGCCGTGGTGATGGGGGCCGTCTATGAAAAACGAAGCTTCTGCCGCTATATTTGCCCAATCGGTCTTGTACTTGGGATATTCTCCATGCTTTCGGCAATTGAGCTTCGATGCAAATCAAGAAAAACATGCCAGGATCATAACATCAAGGAATGCATAATGGGCAGTGAATCTGGAAAAGCCTGTCCAGTGGGTGAATTTCCCCAGACAATGGAACGTAATAACCAGTGCCTCATGTGCATGGAATGTGTAAGATCATGCTCAAAGGAGAATATTCGAATAAGCCCAAGAATTCCGGGGGCTGATATCATCCGTTCAAATAAAACACATCTTGATGAAGCATATCTTGTCCACGGGATAATCATTATTTTTCTATTTGTTATGGGTATGGAGCGATTGCAATTCAGGAATGTTATCATAAATTTTGTGAAATCGACTCTTCCTGTAAATTCAATCACTTTCCTTGACCTGTACTGGAGAAATATGTGGGCAATCATCATATTCATCCTGATAACACTTGGTGCGGCAGGATTGATGTATCTTTCCATAAAGGCGGCATTTTCCGGAAAAAATACAAAACAGAAGTTTATTGAATTATCCTATGCTTTCATCCCGTTAAGTCTATCAGTCTATCTTGCTGAAAATACCTTTCGCCTTTTGAAAGGATTATTTTATATAGCCTCTAATATTGGAAGTTTTCTCGGGAAAATATGGGAATTTTCTCCAGATTTTGATACAATTAACCTTTTCCAGATACTTTTGATAGCTGCAGGTTTCATCTTTACACTGTGGGCCGGGTATCTTATCAGCAAAAGGAACTCACAGAATGGAGACGAATTGCAGCAGAGCATGATAGCTATTGGCTTTACCGCAGTTGTTTATTTGATTATTGGATTTAAGATTTTGACATTGCCAATAATATAAATTTACTTCTCATTGGAATGGATATCAGTAAGTAGTGTAGAGTTGTATATGGTATGTTATATGACAATCACACTTTTTTTCTCAACCTTGACTATGTTGATGTGTCACAATTAGTGGATTCGTGATAAAAATGATTTCCAATCTACTCTTCCAACAAAAAAAAACCGAGAGGTCAAATGAAGCAATTGTCGAAATGGCCAAGGAGAGTGAGGAACATTTCCATTCAATAATACAGTCAGCGAACGATGCTATCATTACTGCGGACAGCAAAGGGGATATAATTTTCTGGAACAACGGCGCACAGAACCTGTTTGGATATCGGGACGAGGAAGTCAAGGGCAAGAATCTTACATTCCTGATACCCGAAAGATACAGGGATGCTCATCAAAAGGGAATGGAGCGGCTGCTTTCTACAGGAGTGCCTCATTTCATAGGTAAGACAGTTGAACTGTGGGGTCTGAGGAAAGATGGCAGTGAAGTCATAATAGAGCTTTCACTTTCCACATGGAAGACTGGAGATAAAGTATTTTATTCAGGCATCCTGCGGGATATAACAGAGCGAAAATATCTTGAGAAATTACACCTTGAAAACGAACGGTTAGCCTATGCAAGTAAAGCAAAGAACGATTTTCTCTCAAATATGAGCCATGAGCTTAGAACCCCTTTGAATGCCGTCCTGGGCTTTTCTGAACTCTTGAAAATGAAAAAAGTCGGAAATTTAACTGAAAAACAGGAAGAATATGTGGACAATATTCGTTACGGAGGTAGACACCTGCTAAACCTTATCTCTGATATTTTAGATTTTAGTAAGATAGATGCAGGAAAGATGGAACTGGTTATTGAAAATATTTCTGTTCCTGAAACATTAAATAAGTCTATCGTTATGGTGGAAGAAATAGCCAAGAAAAATGCAGTGAGTCTAAAAGAAGAATTAGACCCGGAACTTGAGTTTATTGAAGCGGATAAGCAGAGATTCACACAAATTATTTTTAATCTTCTAAGCAATGCAATAAAATTCAACAAGAAAAAGGGAGGAACTGTTACCGTAACCACAAAGACAGAAGGAGATATGGCAAGGTTCTCAGTCTCTGATACAGGCATCGGGATAAAGGAAGAAGATAAGAATAAACTATTCAAAGACTTCGAACAGCTTGATTCAGGGATTTCCAGAAAATACGAAGGTACAGGTCTCGGACTTGCTATTACAAAAAAGTTAGTTGAGATGCATGGGGGAAAAATTTGGGTAGATAGCGAATTTGGCGTAGGCAGCACCTTTACTTTCTTACTGCCAAAAAAGGCGAATAAAGGGGAAAAGAATACATGACAAAATTACTGGTGGTTGAAGATGACTTCATGGACTCAAGATTGATATGTGATATACTAAAAGCACAAGGTCTAACATTTCATTATGCAAAAGATGGGATAGAAGCTATTGATATGGCAAGAAAAATGCTCTATGACCTGATACTGATGGATATAAAACTCCCAAGGATGGATGGTATCGAAACAACGCGGATAATTAAGAATATGACCAATTATAAAAAAGTTCCAGTAATAGCTTTGACAGCATATGCTCTGGAAGGGGATAAAGAAAGATTCCTTGCAGCAGGGCTGGACGATTATATATCTAAACCTTTTGACATCTCTGATATGATAAAAAAATTGGAGAAATATTGTTCTCATGACCAATGAAGTTGTATAAATATTGGAATCATTATGAAAAACCTCAAAATGAAACAATTTGGATAGAAAGAACGAAGAACTCGCTGACGATCCGGGGTTCGGACAGGAACGAAACTACCATATATGGAAACTGGAGCATGAATCCTGTTGTTGGCCTCACTGCTAAGAACATCTATTTCGGCGGATTCAACATAACACAGAGACTGGATATGCCGGATACGTTCGGGGGGGTGGCATCCAGGTCATATGTCAGGAGACTTCATTGAAATAAAAGAGGGGGACGAGTCTGGTGTTTTCAGGGTCACGAAAGCTACGCCTGAACTTATTGAACTTACGAACGAAAAACGGATCGATCTGAAACCGGGGAGCCGTGTGGAGCTTTTCAGCCACTCCTGTTATGATTACTCCTTTTGTGATTACTCCAGTAACGGGCAGGCCAGAAAAGACTGCCGGGTTCGAGGTAGTTCTGGCGATGACGATAATTTTGACAGCATATAAAGCCAGGAGAAGCAGAAAGTAAACTGATATTAACAACAGCCCCGGAGCCTATGCAACCCTGAATTTCAAGGTTAATAGCAATGCTCTGGCCGGGCGATCGATTTTAGACCTGACAACAGCAAAGCTTGCGAGTGGTAACGGATATATACCCGGAGTAAACGCGAACAATGGGAAACATAACGATTGTAGGTCAGCAGTAGGGACAACAAAAGGAGTTAAATTTAGCAGGATTTACTGTTAACGGAAATATCTATTCGTCATCGGTTAAGAGAAAAATCATGAAATAATGTTCCCGGTTCAAACCAAACCTGAAAAACATGTTAATTAATAATTGTCCACAGACATGTTGGGGGGTAACATAAAATTCTCACCGCTAAGAACGCAAAGTTCGCAAAGATTATTGCAGCTATGCTTTGCGTTCTTTGCGACCTTTGTGGTGAATTAGATTTGGCAAGTTCATGGACAAACCCCAGGATGCGAATGGACACTAACCTTAACCGATGACTGATGAAGCAGAACATAAATGGAAGCAATTGAATATATTATGTATTTTTCGGACAAGTTCGCACAGGAGAGACATGATGCGAGATCCCACAGAGGGCAGCAATCTCCCAGCGGCTCCCGCGGTGCGGATGGAATACTTTCACACCGCTCAGGAAAAATATATAAATACAGGAGTGCTTTATTAGAGAAAGGTGGCTGGTTATGATAGCTTGAATACAGGTATTGGAACATATGGTGTAAAGCCCGCCGATGGGGGGAGTATGAGGATGA
>JAGFND010000062.1 GCA_021409285.1 Candidatus Methanoperedens sp.
GAAACAGGATAAATTAAGAAAAACGTGAAGATTACACACGTAAATTTTAAAAAATTCTTCAAGTTAAATACTGTTCCGAAATTCGTTTTTTTCAGGTTTGTTGTTATGTTTATGATAACCATAGGTCAGAAAATGGCATGACCATGGTTATAATGATCATGACCATAATAATCATGAGATTTAATCACAGCATTCCCACTGTAGCCAAACATTGATCAGGTTGAACCGACCTGCCTTTGAAAAGGCAGGGCTAAAATGATTTCGTTTTTTTTTTCATAGAAGATCCCAAAAATCGAATATTTACTAAAATATTTAACGATTATGAGGATTTTGGTTACTATTTTTAGATTTTTAAGGTTTTATATTATTTATAATTGTTTTTTAATGTATATGAACACTTTTTATTTAATAATATTTATCTGTAATCCCTGGATTCATATTGTGTCTATAGAATAGATTGCACTTTGATCTATGATCAAAGAACTATGCAATGAGCCCGGAATGATAGAAAAAAATATTCAGACAGCCCAAAAATTTACATCTAACAAGTAAAGTATGACTAATCTTTTATTAGGCCATCAGAAATATATAAAGCCAAGATATAGTGAAAAATACATGTTTGAATGATAAGTCGAAAGAAGAAATCCAGGTCAGGTTTGACTGGTTCTTTTCATCTTGCGAAGTATGATCACTAAAACTGAAAAGACCATCAACAAAAATGCGACAACAATATTCTCACTCGATATCATAGGCTCTCCCCTTCCATTGTTCATGATCTGGTCACTAATTCCATAGTCCAGCACAGGTTTGATCGTTTCCATCGTAAACAAGAGTTCAACGCGGGCAAAGAACACGCTATCGTAAAACGGATAGAACAGGAATATTCCTCCATCAAATAGATCAAGCAAAAGATGCGAAGCGAGGAAAAAGAAAATAATACTGAAAATTTCTCTTTTACTTTTTACAAGAATAAAGAGGAGAAATGGAATGACTATCATAAGAATATTATGAAGCATCGCCCTGTGAGGTAAAAAAATTGCATCTGCATCCGGTAGCAATGCAAAGAAGCTCAAAATAAGGATATTTCTCGGATCAAACTTTAGCTCCTTTGAAAAAATAAGCAGTATCGCGACGGGGATAAAGACATGAGTGAAAAGGGACGACATTAACCACTTCCTTCCTTTCTATTGTATTTGAACTGATTTGAAATGAACTCTGCAGGATTACTCATCCAGTAAATTACTGCAATCGCACAGACAACATTCGCCACAAAGTATGCTGCCGCTGCTCCATTTAGTCCCCACACCTTTATAAAAGGAACAACTAGGACAAAAGTGATCACAGAGATTGCAAGGTTGATCTTAACAACACTCTTAACTTTTTTCTGGGAATTTCTAATACCCATAAAAATGGTATTTATAGATAAAGGCAGGCTTGCAGCCGCAAGTATGGTTAGAGTAGTGGAAGCGTTCTGAGCATAGTTCGGATTAAAGAGATTCAGAACGAACTTGCCGAAAAATACAAAAAGTAAAAATCCTGGAATGACTAGAGCTGCATTGAACCTTATCGCTCTGCCCACTTTATCCCATAGCTTCCCCCCATCAGATGTTTCTGCAAGAAGCGAGTTTGTTATGGATTGAGGTATCCCATAAAGTAAACCAGCTACCATGAATGCTATGAAAAAGAAACCTGTGGATTCAGGAGAGATCAAATTGACGATCAGAATGGGAAGAACAAATCGTGGAAGAGAATAAAAAAGGTCGGCAAGATAATTCCATGCAGAATAACCTGCCATACTCTTAATTATCGGATCAAGCGTGAGTCTGGGTAAATACCCTTTCCAGACAATAGATAAAAGAACAAGACTAAGAATTAGCGAAAGCAAAAGGCCGACACCCCATGATAAAAATATCCCCATAGCTCCGAAACCCGCAAGTAGAGGAAGTGGAAGTATCTTTAATGAGCCAAAAACCGTTTCCTTAGTCATATGGAAAGAAGATCTCTTGCCAGCAGTAAATGCGCTGCTTATCAGTGATGATATCGTAGAAAAAATTGTTACAGCCATGAAGATGATATCGGATTCCAGATTACCAAATATCGATCCAAGCGCTGGCGTCCAGATATCAATGCCCAAAATGTATATAGACGAGAATAAAACAGATACTGCTATGCTTGCAATAATGCAGGAATTGATCATTTTCGAGGCATTTTTTCTATCTCTGGGCAGGTAGAAAATAAGAGACGTAGTAAATCCCAGAGAGCTTATCATAGCTATCAGGAACATGCTGGAGAGTACTGCTGAAATTGTTCCGATTTCATCTGGTGAATAATATATTGCCGCGATCACCCAGAAAATGAAACCGAGGAGTAGGTTGGTAAGATTCGTCGCCATTAGATAAAATGCATTTTTTAGAAGTGAATCCCTGAGTAGAGTTCTGAAGAATTGCATATGGTTCTTATCGTTCCCTGTTATTAATAAGAGTTCTCAATATCTAAACAAAGACTATATTACTTTATAATTATGTTAGGATTACTTACCTATAAGAAGACAGATTCAAAATGAAAGTACCCAGAAAACTCCCTCATGACCTTTTGATCGTATTGATCTGGACAATACTTACTTTTGTTTTTGTCCTGGCCCCGGTATTAAGCGATACGCCCATAAGAACGATATTGGGGATTCCAATGGTGCTATTCATCCCCGGTTATGTGCTGATAGCCGCCCTATTTCCAAAGAAAGATGATCTTGAAGGAGTGGAAAGGATAGCCCTGAGTTTTGGTTTAAGTATCGCAGTAGTTCCGGTCCTGGGTTTACTTCTCAACTTCACATTCGGGATAAGACTTGTTCCCATCCTGCTCTCGCTTTGCTCATATTCCATAGCTTTAACGATCATAGCAGCACACAGGAGGGAAAGATTGCCCATTGAAGAGCAGTTCTCTGTTCCATTCTACAGGGTACATGAAATAATTGACAGGGAGATCAACACCCCCAAAAGCAGAACAGACATGATACTGACCATTATTCTCATATTTTCCATAGCCCTCGCTGCAGGCATGATATATTTCGTGATAACCACCCCCAAGATCGGAGAAAGATTTACTGAATTCTATATCCTTGACCCCTCAGGAAAAGCCGAGAACTACCCCATAGAAATGAAATATAATTCATCTTCAACGATACTTGTAGGCGTAGTGAACTATGAATATACCCCCCTCAATTATACAGTGCGTGTAGTTCTTGATAATAATGTATTGACCGAAACATTATTCCCTCTGGCTCACAACGGGACATGGGAAAATAACATGGCATTTATACCTGATAAAAGAGGTAACGCCCTGAAGCTTGAATTCTGGCTATATAAGGAAAATAATTTCACCATGCCCTATCGTGAATTGCACCTGTGGGTGAATGTTACAGAATAGATTTTTGAGGTTAAATGTTATTGAAGAAGGACTTCTTAGAAACCCCAAAAAAGGGGAATATCGAAATAGAAAATGGGAAATTTATTCATTACGATAATTATAAAGAACCTCAAAAAATTATTACAGGATCAAAAAAATTTGAAATTAAAAAAGAAATATTTTTGCCGATGCTCGCGATAGCAGCAGGTGAAATTTTAATGTTTTTTGGCATGATATATTATAGTCTGGTGATCCATATAATAAACCTCCAGGCGATAACACTTGCTCCTTTTTTTAAAAATTATTCATCAAAAATTAAGATGATCCATCAAAGTCTGATCCTGCTGCTTCTGATGCGGATCGTAAATCTTGCGATGCCCTATTTTTTCAGTGTGAAAATGCTATGGTATCCATTGACTTATGGGATCATGTATATAGCCGTATTTTCAGTTATCAAGAAACAGCAAATCTCTTATAAAGAACTTGGCTTTATCTTCAAACGATTTTATATTTATCTGCCATCTGCAATTTTAATAGGTGCAGTATCGGCAATTATTGAGTACAGGATACTGAAACCATTACCGCTTATAGATGATATTGGACTTTCAAACCTCGTTCTGATAGCTGTGGTGATGTTCCTTTTTGTAGGGGCGATCGAAGAACTCATATTCAGATCGATACTTCTAACAAGGCTTGAAAAAGTCCTAGAACCTAGAACAGCCCTCCTGATAAGCGCAATTCTGTTCGGTATAATGCACTCTGGCTACGGGCGTATTGATGAGATCCTGTTTGCCGGGATTTTCGGCATTGTCATAGGATATATATTCCAGAAAACGAGAAGCTTTCCTTTTATAATAGTGATCCACGGCACTGCAAACATACTTCTGTTTGGAATACTGCCTATAATATGGCCATGATCTTGGAAGCAACTATTGCCGCAAATAATACAAGAAGTGTGTTGGAACTGAAATCAAGATTGTTTGATACCCATTTGTTGCAGTATTTTGTGTCTGAGATCAATAGCGCGATACAGAGAGAAAGTATCAGAGAAACTGTAGCAAGGGCTCCCCCCTGTGAGATCATCTCATCCGGGATTAATTTTTGAGTATTTGAAATAATAGCCACTATGCTCATACCATGTAGAACTCCGTTATGACGCTTAATTTTTTCGTTTCAACAGACAACAGCAATAATTTTTTCATTTTTTATTTTCGTCCTCCAAAATCTTTGACATATTCTTTTATAATTACATCCAGTATTTTCCAACCATCCTTGAACGAATTTAGATTTGAATTTCCATGCATTCTGCTTGTTTCAAAAGAGGGTATTTCTTTGACCTTGATTCCTGCCTTCGCAATGCGTATAGATTGTTCAGTCTCTATCTCAAAGCCCTTCCTGTTGCAGTTCATTTTTTCAATCGCTTCTTTCTTAAATGCTCTATATCCATAACAAAGGTCTGTATACTGTGACCCATACATATAATTGACCAGGCTCACGAACATCTTGTTTCCAAGTTTCCTGAAAGTTGTGAAATCATCCGAACCTCCGTCAGGCAGCATGCGCGATCCGTGCGAGGCATCATAACCATCCAGCACCGGTTTCAGGAGCCTTGGCATTTCTTTTGTGTTATGGCTTCCGTCTGCGTCCATGATCACAACAATATCCCCGGATGCATTCTCGAAACCGGTTTTCAATGCCTGACCTTTCCCGCGTCTATTTTCAATAATGATCTTTGCATCATTTCTATATTTTTTAATCTCTTCTCTTGTCCCATCAGTCGAATTTCCATCTACCACCACTATTTCATCTATGAATTCGGGGATATTAGAAAAAACGTGTTTTATGTTCGGACCTTCGTTTAATGTTGGAACTACGATGCTTATTTTCTTTTCGATACCATATTTGTTAATCAGAGACATACGCCATACCACCTTTTTCACTTGTAAGTGTCTATGCAGGTTTCTAAGTCAATTCCCAGTATTATTGTCTACACACCAATTTTAATATTTTATAGAAATCAATTTCTTTGATTTCCTAACATCTTTTTACATACCTTATCTTATTTATAGGTTCCTACTTCGCTCAATTATTTTAACTGATAAGTATCATCATATACATGATGGTTCCATATCATCGTGTTATCGAAATGCGTCGCTGCGCAGTCAAAGAACATCAGGAACGCTGTTTTGCGGAAATCCCCATGCGCTATTATCAGATTGTGCTGACCTAACCACCTCTTCAATGCTTTTCCAAGCCCTCTTAGCTGGCTTGATGCCCACAGCCACTATCCAGATTTGAGTTATTATGCTGCCGGGGACGCACCACATCAACTGGTAAGACATGAAGACCGTTGCCCTCAACAAAAGAACCCTGCCCGCTGAATCAATCAGAACAGAAGCTGAGCATCGCGAGAGTCACATGCAACGGCAATCTGATGGAATCCAACAGCTCATCAATCGTACCCCCAGCAGCAAGTAAAAACGATGCGAGGAGAAGGGAGCATAAAAAAAGTTTAAATGCTCCGATGGGGAGGAATCTATGAAGCGTCTTCTGAGAGAATCCTTACCATTGAATCCCGGAGCGCGTCAAGGGAGACCTCAAGCAACGATTCAAAAAACTATGTTTACGGACACATGGGTCAAATGAACGTCATCAAGACTGAACGAACATCGGTGGAGGTGTGTGAATCTCAAAAATCTTTTTCACGCCAGCGATGTCGCGCACATCTGCCCCCACTAAAGCACGTTGCTGTTGAATATGATGAAGAGGGTTTATGAGATCCTGAGCCATTATCAAAACATTGAACCTCACATTCCAAAACCAAAATCAAAACGAGGCAGAAAACGCGAACATGCTATTCGAGTAATATTTAATGCTATTTTTTATATATTGCGTTCAGGTTGCCAATGGCGTATGATGCCCCATGACTTCCCACCTTGGAGTAGGTCTGCCCGAATGGAATGAGGTTTCTTAATGAACTTCCTTCACATGTTACACGAACAAGTTGACAAGTTTATTCGAGCATTCGATGTCTATGATGTATCCTTCTTTTGCTAATTGTCTTATTGCAAAGCGGCAGACTGCGGGAATTAATGCGATTATTCATATCTTTTATCTCTGTTTATTGGTAGTATTAGAAACAATAAAAACGATAGGAAAGCGGTGTGAAACTAATCGTGAATGTAGATCAATATCAAATCAAAGTAAAGAATAAGTCGTATTATAGCTATACAATACGATTCGGCTTAGAACAAGATCGAGTGGATTTAATGGAAGAACTTAACGTTGAACGGATAATCGAGATCCATGATGATATAATAAAGGAATACGGTGGAACTGGTGGATTATTAATTCAGGGGACTCTTGAGTTGCTGATTTATAAGGTGAACCGCGAAAAAGATGTATTCAAAAGGGCGGCATTGATCTTACACACTATTGCAGCACAGCATCCTTTTTTCGATGGGAATAAAAGGACCGCATTTGTAACAGCTGAGAACGTGCTCGGAGAAGCTGGATATTTTTTGGATGCAGGGGATGATGAAATCGTTGAGCTTATGAGAAAAATCGCTGAATACAAACATACAGTTAAAATCATTGAGAACTGGATCAGAGAAAAAGCAATGGCTACATCTGCGCCAATCTTCTGAGCGCCTTATCATGTCTTAATTTTGTTTCTCCAAGAATTTTCTTTTGCATCTGAGTTAGCCCTTTCTCCGCTGTCTTTCTTTCAATTTCCAAATGCTGACTTAATTCTTCAGCTGTATCCTGAAGTTCTTTTCTTGGGTTTTTCATTACAGGAATCAATTTGTTTTTATCCTATTTAAAGCCTTTTTGAAAGCCGCGCTCGATCGTGATCAATCCAATGGGGATTTATACTTCTCATAATTTCCCGGAATCGATAAGCCAATTTTCGAAAAAAAATTTGGCGGCGACCCAACTATCACATTGAGGTCGATCTCCTAAAGTTTCTGACAGCCAAAAATCTATAGAACCCCATACCTTCAGCCCAGAGTAAACAACCCGGTGGCAAAAAAAGACTCATTCCTCATGACCGAGGAGTTCGTCCCAGCACTTATCTGAACATATTCCGCTGACGAGCTGCTCTCGCTGCCATGCTGGAGCATCAGGGAACTCTTGCCGGATGAGCAGGTCTGGTCGTTTGCACTTAAGGATTGGTTCGTACTCTACCTCGGTTCCATTTCTGACTGCGTCATTATAGACGATCAAACGGTTATCATCGCGCTCGTTACAAGCCTTCTCATTGTTCATATTGATCTTCCGAACTATCGATACCTCGATAATTCGCCCCCGATAATTTTATTTAAAACCAACCCGGATCAACCACCCGCCCGCAGCCGGCGCTTATCATCCCCTGATCGGGCTTTAGCCCCATTTATCCGCCGTCCGCAGACGGCGCGCCGTTCCTGAAAGAAAAGGAAGAGAGAGAAAGAGAATGGATGATCGATGATAGGATCCAGTGGCAAAAAAAAGAACAACTATCCTTCTGCCTCTCTGCATGTGCCGCAAAGCCGATCTGCCCTGAGCTTTCTTCTCCCGCAGGTGCACCTGTCATAGTCGCCATCGTGCTGATATGCCTGTTGGAGTGGAACCTTGACAGGCCCTTTGTTGCCAAAATCCATCATATCGGTTCCCACCTGTATCCATAGGACACACCGCCGGGCAGGAGTTCCGGGACCACGCTATCACAGGCTTTCGGATCGTTGAATACAAGCACGCGCCTGAAGCCGTTGCAGCACTTCTCAGCATCTTCTTTGAAGAGCCAGACATGTCGGCCAGACTTGCATTTTTGCGTCACGCTCTCGCCCTGCTCTGGAACTCTTCGAACGGCTTTGCCTCTTCACCTGAAAGGATGGCTTTCAGACAATAATCAGCATACTTTTTTCTGAGCTCCTGGTCTTTATGCGTCAAAAGATAATTGGGAATGGAGATCATGCCTCCAAGCGTAGCGCTTTTGCGATAGTATCATAACTTGCTTTCACAAGATCCGAGCGCGCGATAACAGGCTTATTCACTCGCCTGCAGGCATCATCCAGCATGAGCCCTTTGATCATATCCACGAGCAAGAAGCGGTGGCAATTGCCCACCCGCTCAAAGCATACGAGATATACATCTTTGGTCCTGGCAAGCTCCCATATCCTGCGCATCTCAGATTTGCATTCAGGATTATCCATCTCGCGCATGAATCCTGAGATATATCCATCCCAATCTATCTTCTTCACCTTATACGCATTCAACAGGGTCCACGAAGGAGATAGCACGCTTCCTGCCCTGCGAGTAACATCGATAATCACCGCGCCAGGATCCATCTTCTTTACATTCTCTAAATTTCCGAAGTACGTTTCTTTTAAACTCATATTAAATCATTAACTATCGAACTATCGATAATTCGGGCTCACAATTTTATTTAAAACCACGTTGCTCCCCGATAAACGCTGACAAAAAAAAGAGGGAACTGTCTTTCACTTTATCTTTATCTTGTCTTCTCGTACAGATGGTATCGCACGGTTCTTTCTGGCAGATCAAGCACTCTTGCGATCTCTTTATACGGGGTCTTCATCTCATGCAGTCTATCAATTTCCTGCTTTTGATATTTATACAGGTGATGATATTTGCGAGTTGGTTCTCCAGGAGCGAGCCGCCAGATAGTGGAGATATTCTTATCAAGTTTTGCTGCTACCTGTGCCTGAATGAGGGGGTGTGGATGCATGAAGAAGATGGATTACTGCTTTGAGTTGCATGTAGCGTTAATCTTATGCTGAGACATATAGAAACTTAAGTAGTCATAGAACGGATATAAGCAAGAAAAATAATTCTTTGCAGAGAAGAAAAAAGAAAGTTACATGATTATATTTAATACCAAGCTCAAAAGAGGTTTCTGGAATGTCCAGTCTCACTTTTGAAATCCTGTTCATTGTTCTACTTATCATCGCCAACGGCGTATTTGCAATGTCGGAGATCGCTATCATTTCGGCGCGGAAGGTGCGACTTCAACAGTGGGCAAATGAAGGTAATGTAAAGGCACTCGCTGCACTGGAACTGGCAAGCTCACCCAACCGCTTGCTATCTACCGTTCAGATCGGCATCACGCTCATTGGCATACTGGCTGGTGTGTTCGGCGGTGCGACCATAGCCGAGAAGCTGGCGGTACGCCTTGACTCTATACAGATACTCGCGCCCTACAGCAACGCCATCGCTTTAAGCGTTGTAGTAATGGGTATTACATATCTCACACTGGTTATCGGTGAGCTTGTACCCAAAAGGCTGGCATTGCATAACGCCGAGGGAATAGCCTGTACTGTAGCCCCCCCCATGCGCGTCTTATCCCGGATGGCTTCCCCGGCGGTTCATTTGTTGAGCATTTCGACAGATACGGTGCTCAGGATATTAGGTATACGACCGGTTGCTGAACCACCAGTTACAGAAGAGGAGATAAATATCCTGATCGAGCAAGGCATGAAATCCGGAGCTTTTGAGGAAGCAGAGAGGGATATGGTAGAACATGTATTTCGTCTGGGCGATTTGCGGGCCGGGGCACTAATGACGCCGCGGACCGAGATTGCCTGGCTTGATATAGATGAATCACCAGAGGAGATACGGCGGAAGATTGCTGAGAACGGTCATTCTCGCTTCCCGGTATGCCAGGGCAACCTTGATAATATTCTTGGCGTAGTGCAGGTTAAAGATTTATTGAGCCGCAATATGGTGGGTAAACCGGCTGATCTGAAGGCATCCATGCGGCGCCCATTGTTTGTGCCCGAAAGCACGCATGCACTAAAGGTTCTGGAGTTATTCAAGCAGTCTGGCATACATATATCACTGGTGGTCGATGAATATGGCAGTATTCAGGGACTGGTAACACTCAAAGATATCATGGAAGAGATCGTCGGCGAAATACCTTCCATCGAGGAGAAGGCTGAGCCGCTGGCGGTGCAACGCGAAGATGGCTCATGGTTATTAGATGGAATGCTGCCTGCGGTTGATCTAAAAGAAATATTTCAAATCAAGAAGCTGCAAGGAGAAGGTATCTATCAGACATTGGGCGGCTTCGTGTTGATGCAAATGGGACGCATTCCTTCGGTCGGTAACCATTTTGAGTGGGGGGGCTTGCGCTTTGAAGTGGTCGATATGGATAAAAACCGGGTAGACAAGGTACTGGTTATGCTTGTTCGAAAAGCTCCCCCCTCTCAACAAACTAAATAAAAGCGTATTTGGAGCGCTTCTGCTCAAACTTGTAGAACCCACGCGCTCAAAGCATACAAGGTACACATCATTGGTCTTGACGAGATTTCCGATCCGCAGCATCTCAGCTTACAATACAGGATTATCCATTTCTTTAACGAACATCTCGATATGTCCGCCCCAGGTTATCTTCTTCGCCTTATAATCATTGAGCAGAGCCCATGATGGACCCAGTAGCTTCCCTTTCTGCGTGTAACTTCAATAATTCACCCCTGGCAATTTTAATTAAAACCGACCTAGTTGCTCCCACCGTCAACAGACGGCGCGCCGCCCCTGCGAGGCGCAACACCCGTGCTGCGATAACACCCTGCAGTTCGGGGCGCGCCGGTCGGTCTGTCTGTTACGTGAGGGTGGGATTGCAGAAAAACCGAGAAGGAACCGAAAAAAAGAACAAAAAAGGAATCTTGAAAGCGCCTGCGGCGATAGCATGAAAACTCGCCGTCCCTGCGAAGCGCCACGCTTTGTTAATGCCTTGAACATTCGCGATAATGACAAAATTTGATCGCGCCACATCTTTTATGTGTCTGAAAGTATTATTGATATAATGGAGTATTTAGTTCAAATATCATGTATATAAAAGTCTTAGAATAAACAAATTCGACATCAATAATATCATAAATGTGATTGCGAAAATAAATACAAGGAAAAAAATTATAAAGGTGGGAAAAATAATGGAAAAATCTCTATATGAACGGCTTGGCGGATATAATTCAATAGCCGCAGCTGTCGATGATTTCTTGGGACGCCAATTCGCTGATAAGCAGGTCGGAAGATTCTACGTTGGTCATAGCACGAATTCGAAAAAGAGACTGCGCCAGTTGATCACAGAAATTATATGCGAAGTCACAGGAGGACCTGCTAAATATATCGGTCGGGATATGAGAACATCCCATGCAGGTCTTGGCATAACGGGAAGCGACTGGCAGGTTACGGTGAAGAATCTGACCGCTGTGCTTGATAAATTTACGGTGCCGCAAAAAGAAAAAGATGAATTGCTCGCTATTGTAGCAGGTTTGAGACCGGTCATTGTGGAAATCTAATATTTGCCTTGATTTTTGCCTCTTTATACGAATTTCTGACCTTATGACTTCTTACGTTTTCTCCGAATATTCTTTGGCATACTGCGCCCTGGTAATAGACTATAAAAGGTACGCGTTGAAGGAGTGAAAGCTAGGGTATTCAAAAAAATAAAAATATATTCTATTTTTCTTATTTTTTCAATTCAATTACTACACCACGAGCTTCAGTTTTTCCTATATTCTCAACCACGTGAGTTTCTGCATTTATCCATATGGCTTGGCCTAATTTTAATTCAACCACTTTCGTTTCGTCATCTGGTAAAATAAATCTTAACTTCTGGTCATTTAAAGCATATACTGCAGTATCTGGATGAGAATGCTGAGCCGTTTTCTTACCAGGTTGAAGTTTGAAGTCTAATAATCTCACTTTATCATTCTCCAACAGTGGTTTAAGCTCTGGTATAGTTTGCTTTATATCTTTTAATTCGGGCATATTCTTTAACTCCTCCTACTCGTGTTTTATTTTTCTCCCATTGAAAAACTAATATTGATTAATTTGATACCCTTGTTATTTAAACGTGTTGGAGTTCAATAATCGGTGTTCTGAATTCAGCCAGAGGATAATGATATGTGTTTATAATTTCCTATCCGTCCAGAAAAAATCGATGCAAAAATGATATATCCACTTCGGGGAAAAGAGGAATTAAAATGAATACTATTTTACAGAGAATAAGAACAGAACTTAGAGAGAATGCTGATGAGGATACGAAAAATACTTCTCAACGCTTTTTCAAGGAAAAAGTCAAATGTTATGGTATTAAAACAGCCATTGTCACAAAGATTTCTAAGAAATATTTTGATGCTATTAAAGATAAAAATAAAAGTGAGATATTTCGTCTATGTGAAGAACTTTTTCAGTCAGGTTATATTGAAGAATCATTTATCGCCTGTAACTTGTCATACAATCTTCATGCACAGTTTGAAGAAAAAGATTTTCTAATGTTTGAAAAATGGATTGAAAAATATGTTAATAACTGGGCTTCCTGCGATACCCTTTGCAATCATACAGTTGGAGCATTTATTGAAAAATTCCCAAAATATATTAACAATCTGGAAAAATGGGCTAAATCCGATAATTATTGGATGAGACGAGCAGCTGCTGTTTCTTTAATTATTCCTGCAAAAAAAGGAAAATTCCTTAAAGAGGCTTTCGAAATTTCAAATCTGTTGATTGCTGATAAAGAAGATCTTGTTCGGAAAGGTTATGGCTGGCTCCTTAAGGAAGAAAGTAGGACTCACCAAAATGAAGTTTTTGAATATGTTATGGAAAATAAGCATAAAATGCCAAGAACAGCATTAAGATATGCAATAGAACTAATGCCAAAAGAACTTAAAATAAAGGCAATGCAAAAATAAATTTAATAACTGTCAGGACATGCTTAAAATTAATCATACAACCATCTTTTTTAAAATAGTGCGATTAATAAATGAAGTTATTTGTTATCTTCGGAGCTCCTTAGACTTTGGGAGGTGGGAGCGATCCGCGAGAGATAAACAGGGATGTGGGGTTGGGTTGACACCGCGCGCCCCTATGGTGATTGAACAGGACTATCGGCAGTTCGAAAAAGATCATCCTGCGGGGATCACTGAACTCGGGATGGTTATTGTTAGCTGCTACGGCGCCACGAGGATGAGCGGAACCCGTGGCGCCCGAGTTGAAGGCCTGGGAGCAGCGGAAAGTGAGCTGGAGTCACGCGCGCCAATATGGGGAATATACGGTTTTGCCAATTATATGCACAACAGCACAACCTGGAGTTATACTGATACACGGTTTTGTGGGTTAATTGCACAACAGGCGCTCATGGGATATACTGATTCCCGCCCGCCTCATAAATAGATTATGCATGGTTGTGCCTTTTACGAACAAAAACGCCAGCCATTTTTTGGGGATACGCGGGCAGGTGGCTGGAAAATATGTTTGGAGACTGACACTATGCATTTCTCAGTACTCATCCATATTCGATGTGAATTTCCATAGAGTCCAGTCCCAATAGATCCCATGGATTCACAACAGCAGAAAAAAAGGAGAAAGTGCACCCTGGATATTTTACTTCTTGGTAGCAAGGAAAATAGTACCTTAGTCCATTTGAATACATAATAACTTTTGTATTACTATAATATTACAATAATAAGATAGGTTTTATATACGATCAATTCTAAGTATGAAATGAAGGTATTTTAAATGTCAAAACAGGGTAATTCAAAAGTGTCAGGATTTGGTGATGGAGGAATGCAAATCCACATTCTAGCGGCGGTAAGGAGAGACTCACAAAACCCCATACATAAGGGTGATATGGTGATGGTGACAATTGATGGAGATCGGTTAATTGTGCAAAAGATTTCCACTATTACATCTGTAATTAATTCAATTGAATAAGGTGGGGGATACTCTATGACAATGGCCTGTGAAGATGTAATAAAAAAGCAGATGCAATACCTGGACATGCTCCAGGTGATATCCAGGAAGCCAATCTTAATGAAGATTCGAGAAGGCACAACACCAGAAGGCGCTGACTATGACGAGTATATGTGGGTCGATTACAAAATGCGCTGGAATAAGGTTACTGTTCCAATCTACACCCGGACAATTTTAACCAATGAGGTGTGCTTTGACCCGGATGTCAAAGAATGGCACGTTCTAAAAGAAGAATTACAGAAATTATACGACTACACCAAAGCCAATAACATACCTTTACAGTTTGCGTTTAGTGGTGGAAATGGAATACACGGACATCTCTTTCTTAACAATTTTGAAATATATAAAAACGATTTGAAAAATGCCGAAAAATATGATGTTGATCTTCGAAAAATAGTAAGAGATACTGTTTTGAATCAGCTCCTAAAGGATGCAGGAGCCAGCCGTTCTAGGCTTAAAATCGATTCGGGCAAAGTCACTTTTGACAAAGGAAGCAAAGGAAGTATGGTAAGAGAGTTTGGCACAACGCGCCCAGACGGTGGCTTCAAAACACTCATCCAAAAAATACCGGATACTAGAGAAGAAGCGCAATTATTACCTCTAGTATTTCCTCAATCAATCGAACAGTGGACGCTTCCAGAAAGGTACATTGAAGGAATCAATACCGCAATTGCTGATGCGATCAAAAAAGCTGAAGAGTGTAATGATTACAATACGGAGAGTATTCCCCTGGAAGGAAACGAACTGATAGCATTTCCATGTATGAAAAAACTCCTAAAAAATGGAGCTAACAGCCGCTATTATGGGGCTGTATCAATCACTTTGCTTAGCAATAGATGTGGTTTACCCTGGACAACCACAGAGGAACACATCAGGCAGTTTTTCGGTAAATGTGTAATAACTACCGAAGAAATCGAATTAAGAATAAATAATGTCAAAACGCTTGATTCTTCAGATCACAAATTTTCATGTAGAAAAGTAAAGGAACATTTCGGCGAAGATATCTGCAGTTTCGATAAATGTGTGCTCTGTAAGAAAATCGATAAATTAAAGGCAAAAACAGCAGACGAAGAAGTGAAAGAGAAAACACCTGAAAATATAAAAAAATTGGCCGATGAAAAGATGTTGGATGGAACACACATTAAATTCATCCTTGACACACACCAGACCATGCATGCTGGTGATTACAATTTATCAGAGTCGCTATTAGTTGCAATAGGTGATCAGTCGGTCCTGAATTCTGATGGGATCCATCCGAAGGTATCCGGTGGTTTTGGAAAGGGGAAAACCCATTGCTGCAAGACGATGGCACACCTGGTACCTGAGGAATATAGACTGAAATCATCGCTCAGTGATAAGGCAATCTATTATATGAAAATCAAGCCTGGAACCATTATCTTTTCGGATGATGTTGACCTATCTGAGTCACTGGAAAGTGTGATTAAAAGAGCAACCAGCAATTTTCAGGAAGGAGAC
>JAGFND010000063.1 GCA_021409285.1 Candidatus Methanoperedens sp.
GCACGTCGCTGCGATCCTCGGCGACGGACGGATCGTGCTCGCTGGAGGGGACGTGAACGGGGCGACCGCCGACGCGTTCGATCCGACGAGCAGCGCCGTCTCGGCGAGTTCTTTTATTGCATCTCCAAGTACACCCACATTTGACCTGTGTTTTTCCTTTGATGCTTTCAACCGCTCCCGCGCGCTGTCTTTCTTTGATATCCATTTCTTATGAATCTTATCCTGCAATTCATCAACACGTCTGATGTGAGCGATTTTCTTTTCTCTCAGATTTGGCAGAGCTTCTTCACGGATCTTCTTATGAAAGGCATCCACCACTGTCCTCTGTTTTCTCTGGTTTTCCTTGATTTTCTGTTTCATATCTATCATTTTAACACCCCATTTTCGGTTTTTAAAGATCTTGTATGATTTTTTGGGCGTTTACGAGGACGAAAACTTTTATTCAAAGGAAAATCTTCTGCATTAAGCCCAAATCTTATAGTACAGCCATATTCCGCCTTTGACCCCGATAATCCCTCAATCTCTCCCGATACCGTTTTTACCGGGATCTTCCCTGCTTTCCATTTTTCCCTGATCATCATTTCACTCCGAGTATGTCTATCCTGCCGTCAATATTCATCTCCTCCCCCCTTTGCGCCATTTTTAGCTTATGCAAAAGATCATTGTTCTTCCTTTCATATTCATCCCTGTTCATTTCCCCAAATTCGTATAAAAGCCGGTTCTCCTTTATACTGCTCTTGATCTTTTCAGGATTGTAAAACTCCCTGTATGCAAAACTCCTGATCTGCTCGATAGTCCACAGCAGATCAATCCCTGGTATCGAAATACCAAAACCCCTGAGTACTATATCATCAAGAAGGAACATTATCGAAAGCCTCCTTTTTTCTTTGAGAGCACATGAATATCCACGAAATTATATGGTGGCCATGGTCCACTGTACTGGGTTCTCAGATAATCGTATTTATTAGTGAGGTTTTCTACTTCACCTGAGAATTCGTTTATCTTATCTTTTGCAACAAGAAATGACGCATTTAGAATCAAACGTTCACTGAACAGCTTCAGTTCTTTTGAGTCATGAGCTATCTTCTTGAGCCGTTCCAGGTATTCCGATTTACATTCTTCTTTTTTCCCATTCAGAGCCGCATCTTTTGGCATTATCACCTTTACTCCCAGCTCGATTTTATTATCGATTGCCTCCATGGCTTTCTTAATAGCTTTATATCCCGCACTCATTGCCACTGTGATCAATTTCCTGTTTTTGAACACCATCCCGTAAGCAACAGGTATCACGCTGTATTCATTCATGATCAATTGCACTATATTTTTATGAAGTTCAACTTCTTCTTCGTTCACCTCATATTTCTTGACAGGTGCAATGCTGACAACAGGCGAAAAATCCCTGTAATCTATGGTGTAAACTTCATTTCCACCAAAGCCCATATTCCCGAAACTTTTTTTTTCGCCATCAGATCTGATTATACAATATACATATATTCCATCACTCATGATCATCTCGCCTCAGAGGAAGTTGATCTTACAAAGCCGCTCAAGAACTCATTTGCCAGAAGGTGTCCGTCGAGTATATCGCGAATATGCGCTTCGCTCCCTTTTGCAGGTTTGTACACTTTCTTTTTTATATTACAATCGCATTCCAGCAGTCCCTCTTTCTTTAACCTGTGAAGCAGGGGGTAGATCGTGCCCGGGCTCAGGAGCACATTGAAATTCCTGTGAACTATGTCCATGATATCCGTTCCGCACATGGGTTTGCCGGCAACGAGCGCAAGGATCACTATATCAAGGTACTCCTTTACCAGCCTGTCAATGGTATCATCTGCAGTGCCTGATCTGTCAAATAGCCCTGAGGAGAGAATCGCCATGTCAGGAGTATTCAGGATCAACCTGCTGTGGCCTGCCGCAAGTTCCCTTACCTTTTGCGCGGGAAGCCGTGACAGGTCATACATACACAGGGCAGTATTGTTCTCATTTCCAGTAAGAATGTCAAGTTTTTCATGAGACTCGATCCCATCTATGATCATCCGGAGACTGTCCGTGGTTTTCAAGCTGCCAATATTTTCAGGATGGATCACCAGCAATTCATGTCCCAGGTAAAACTGATCCATGACCATGGATGGGTCCTTTTCCGTAATATACAGGAGCTGCTCATCCTTACGCGATGAAGCCAGGAAGGAAGCCTGGATGGCATACCTATTCACAAGAGATGTATACAGGAACAGTGCATGCCTGCTTTTGCATATAGCTCCTTCCAGAATGGCATCTATTCCAGGTACGATCGGTGGTTTTGTATTCAAATCAGTTCCTCCTGTAATTATTTTGGCTTGAACCGTGTTCTATCGTTACTCCAGTGCCTCAGTTACCCTGTCACCTCTTTTACGCATAGTGGTTCTCTTATAACCGGTGATTTCACCATCACAGGTCAATTTCAGTTCATAAGTGCTGAGAAGATCCTGTGTGTCCGGAACAGCTATCCTTTCCAGGACTTCGACATTCACCTTCCAGCCTTCATCTTCTGCGTTCATGCTTGTGATCCCCTCTACTTTCTTGTTCACAATGCTCTCTGTCAGGGAGAGGGCCAACTTGCTGATTTCCTTTATATCAGGCTTTTTCTTGATGCTCTCTTTTATGTGCGGTTTCTTTTCCATTCCTGATACCTCCCCCATCCTATGCCAGCGCCTCAATTGCCTCTTTCACAAATGTCTGTTTCTCTATCAGTTCCATGGAAGAACGTGTTTTGGTAGCCATCACATCGATGCAGATCTGCTCGAAATTCATTCTACCCTGACCGTTCAAAGCCTTTAATCCCTCGCCTATCATAATGCAGGCCCTTGTCCCTGGTTTCTGGGTGTCAGGCAGTTTCTCCCTCAATGACCTGACGACAGACACTATCCTCCTGGCATCATTGTCAGGCACTCCCGTATGGGCATTGACAATGCTTACCTCGGTATCAAAACTGTAATAGTCCATATATATTGTAACAAGACGGTCAAGCAGCGCATCCTGGGGCCTGTGGACTCCGGCATATTCAATGGAATTGCTGGTCAATATGGCTTTGAAATCGGGGTGCACTTTGATATATCTGTCTTCCCCGAACTTGGTTGGCAGCTCAAGGATCTTTTCCTCAAAAACAGAAAGCAGGATATTATTGGCTGCCGGCTTTGTCCTGGAAAATTCGTTATATATAAGCGTGTAGCCGTATTTACACGCCAGTGCAAGTGGATTATCAACCCAGTCCGCTTTTAATATGTCCTTGCTCTTAAACACATTGTGAACATATTGATCCCTTAAGCTTTCCTGCTCGATCTGTGAGTACCCTCCAATTAGATCTGTCGTGGTAATGGATTCATCGCCGTTGATCCAGACTACAGGCCTGTTCATTTCCTTTGCCACATGCATTGCAAGGCTTGTCTTTCCGCAGCCTGTGGGTCCGATAAGGTGAACAGGGTAACCTGTTTTGAGCCATAACTTTATTCTTTTCTTGGTTTCATTGACATCATTTGCTTCAACAAAGTTACTCACGTCTGGCGACAGATAAGTCTCTTCTACTGTCTTTCGTTCATTTAAGTTCGATGATGTATTGCTGACCTTTTTTTGCCGGAGCTGCTGCTTTGCTCTTGCTTTTACGGGTCTTTCCTCTTTCTTATCGCGGATAGTCTTGTGAACAGATCCTCCACGTACCTTTCTCGGATGGGTTTCTATATAATTCATATGATGCTCCTTTTCGTCACGAAATTCGATATATGCTTATAAAAAAAATTCTACTATGGAGCTAACCATAATAGAAATCATTTATGTATTCCATGGTTTCATTCTGGAATTCTTTGTAGCTGTTCTGTATCTCTTCAATTCCCCTATGCATCTCCATGACGCCTTTTTGTATCTCCATGCCCTTTTTATCGATATCGGCCTGCATCTGTGCTATCCCCTTATGCATCTCCCTGACACCGCTTTCCATTTTGGCTGCTCCCTTTTCATTCTCCTTTATCTGTGCATTAATACCCTTTTGCATCTCCATGATACCTTTTTTCTGCATTTCCATGGCGCTTGCGCACAGATCCGATGCAAAACTTTCCATATCTGCGGCCATATTGGCCATATCAGCCTGTAATGCAAAAACCCCGCTCTTTGCGGTCGATCGCACAGGTCTTACGGCTGCCTTAGCCACTTTTACTCTGGGTTTTTCGATCACAGGAGCTTTCTTTCTGGCTTCGGTCACAGCTTCAGCCATTTTCAATTTAGAGATACCGACAGTGGTTATTCCAAGTTTCTCGGCCATTTCCTCTATCTCTCTTCTGGTATGCTTTGCTGCCAGTTTTTCTGCCAATTCGGTCATGACTTATCCTCCAGTAAAAAAAAACTGGAGTCCTGCTTAAGCAGGTACTCCTGGTGCCGCCTTGATAGCAGCCTGTTCGATCTTTGTTATTTCTTCAGCATAATGCAGGAATGTATCTACTGAAGCCACGACTACTCGCGCCTCAATTGTCAGGATTTCAATTCCTACAAGAGATACTCTTGCCCATGCATCTACTACTACACCTTTATCCAGTATCCTGTCTAACACTTCTGCCAGACTGGATGAATCGGGGGTCTGTTCTACCATATTATTTCACCTCAGTATTTTGTTCAAATCCCTGTTCAAGCAGGGGGCGCCGCCTTGATAGCAGCCTGTTCGATCTTTGTTATTTCTTCAGCATAGTGCAGGAATGTATCTACTGAAGCCACGACTACTCGCGCCTCAATTGTCAGGATTTCAATTCCGACAAGAGATACTCTTGCCCATGCATCTACTACTACACCTTTATCCAGTATCCTGTCTAGCACTTCTGCCAGACTGGATGAATCGGGAGTTTGTTCTACCATATTTATTTCACCTCAGTATTTTATTCAATTTCCTCATTAAAACGAGGATCGGAACGTTTTTTATCATTTGCCAGCCTTCTCCTTTTTCAGGATCAAGCGGTATATCCCGTTCTTATAGGATGTTTTAAGAACAGAAGCTTTAGCTGGCAAAACCACTTCTTTACAGTATTTTCTCCCGTCGCCGCCTGCATTGAGAATCAGCACGCCGTCTTTTATCTCATGGGTTATGGTTTTCTCCATTACACCCGGAAGCTCTGCAATTACCTCGATCCGGTCTTCTTCTTCATGGATATCTACCACAGGCTCCCTTTCTTTTTCCACTACAGGGCCTTTCTCGGTCTCACGAACAATATTTCCAAAATGCGTAAGTGCAGGGATCCCTTCATCGCCAATTTTAACAGAAAAACCATACATGGCTTTTCCGCCAGGAAGCTTTATCTCTCCTGTTCGTTTCGCTTTCTCCTCACCTTTTTTCTCCATATCAGTGAGAAGCTCCAGGAAACCTCCCAGGCCTTTTAATGCTTCATCTGCATTTTTGATATTTGATCTTACGGGATAATGGGCAGATTTCTTTCTTAATGTTGCAGGTCTAAGACTTAATCTTGCCATGTATACCTCTCTGGATTCACGACCGCTGTAATTTGGTTTCTCATCAATTCACCTCACAGAAAATGGAGGCCAGATTTGCTGACGCCGTTGCCATCATCTATATGCTTATCATTATTAGCACAATCGTAATAGGAACATGATTGTATATATAACATTTCAATTATCAGATTTTGTTTCGAAAATTGAAACTTAACAAAGTATATTAAAAAAGACACCAACGTATTCAATGAATATTATGAGGCTTCTTATTGTTGATGATGCGCCGTATGTGCTCAAAGCCTTGAGCGATTCACTTTCTGCGCACGGCCATGAAGTGTCACAGGCGGTCAATGGCGAGGATGCCTTAGAAAAATATACGCGAGTGAATCCCGATATCGTGCTCATGGACGTATTAATGCCAAAGCTGGATGGCGTTAGCGCCACGAGAAGCCTCATTGAGCGAGACCCGAAAGCGAAGATAATCGTGGTAACGGCAGTGGGAAAGCACGGGCTTGAAAAAGAATGTATCCAGGCTGGAGCAAGTGGTTTTATTATGAAACCTTTTAAGACAAAGGATTTGCTCAACATTATTGATTCTCTGGGTGTGAATGAAAGGAATTGAGTCTGTCAGGGCATATCAGGAAGATATAATTGAGTCCATACCAAGTACTATTATTGTTCTTGATCGCGGATTGAAGATACTGTATGCGAATAAAAACTACTATATGAAATCTGGCAAACGAGAAAGAGATGTGGTGGGAGAGCGCCTTGAAAGGGTTTTTTCACCAATGCTGATAGAGAAGACGCGGATAGACGAAAAGATACGGCTGGTATTTGAGACCAGTATCCCTTTTAACGGAGGGCAGTTAAGATATCCGGGAGGATTATTCTTTTTTTATAAAATACATCCATTAAAAGAAGCTGATATCAGCATACGAAAAGTGATGCTTCTTATGGAAGATATCACAGAACTTACACGTCTGGAAGAAGAGCTTCGTGATTCTTACGTCAAGCTTGAAAATGCATATGCTGAGTTAAAGGAAGAAGATGAGGCAAAATCAGATTTCATCTCGACAGCTTCGCATGAGCTTCGGACCCCTCTTACCGTCATCAACAGCTACCTTGAGATGTTTGAGGAGGGCATGCTGGGTGACCTGAGAGACAATCAGAGCGAGAAACTTGCAATAATTCGCACTCAGACGGATCATATGATAAAGCTGGTAGAGGACATGCTGGACACATTAAGACTTGAGTCAAGGAAATTCAAGATCCAGAAGCTGTCGCTGAAACTTGATGAAATAGCAAGGAGCGCCGTAGATGAGGTGAGCAGGCTTGCGGACCTGAAAGAGCACACAATGTCCCTGAAGATCAATGGTGAACTTCCAAGGATAAGGGGTGACAGGCAGCGTATAAAGCAGGTGTTCGGTAATCTCCTTACAAATGCCATAAAATATACTCCGAATACAGGAAAAATATGTGTGGAATTAACAAATGAGGATGGACATCTGCTTGTTTCTATTTCTGATAATGGCATCGGGATCGCAGAAGAAGAACAGGAAAAAATATTCGAAAAATTCTACACTGTCAGCGGCAAATCACTTACAAGGGAATCTGAGAGAATGGGGCTCGGATTGACGATCGCAAGAGGGATTGTGGAAGCCCACGGGGGAAGGATATGGGTCAATAGCATGTTGAAAAGGGGATCCACATTTTATTTTACACTTCCAAAAGGTGATTGAATTTGCTTTTTTTCAAAAAAAAACCAAGAGTCATACCTGCTACAGAACAGATATCGAATTTCTATGGATTCAGGTTAAAACGGGGGGAGAGCTACCTTATCAAAGAACCAAAACCCGAGCGATGTTTTGAGATTTTCACGAATATTGTAAAAGGAATATGCCTGGAATGCCCGCAGAAAGAGGCTTTTCCCTGCGAAAGCATAGGCTGCATTGAATGTACTTTTTCCTGTCCGTGCAAACGCTGTGAACATGCAAGAGCGCAGGGGCTTTGCTTCACCATGGACCCGCCGGAAGGGTTAAGGCAGAGATACCTCCTCCAAACAACACCTATTTTCTGGATAAGTAAATATGGAGAAGGGAGCCTTAATCCGGCTAATCTTGGGATTATAGCGAACATTGTCAATGAATTCATACATACGAGCAAAAACCCAATAATAATGCTGGATGGTATAGAATTCCTCTGTATCATGAATGGTTTTGTACCGGTTTTGAAGTTCTTACATGACATAAGGGACAGGATTATCTTGAATAAGGCAATCCTGATCCTGACGCTTGATCCCGCTGCCTTGGACGAAAGAGAGCTTGCTCTGATCGAAAGAAATTTGCAGTCTGTGGAATGCTCACCAAAGGTTTTTAATCTCTATAATATTTTGCGACGTTAGTTCTATATATTATGATGAGCATAATACGTATTTTAGGAAAGAGGGGAAAACGGTAAGTTCAGAGAATTCATCATGCAAGAAATTTATAAGGAGAGAATGTAATGGGTCAGATTCTAAACGATCTGCGATTAATTCCCAAATTCGCGAATAATCCAGGATTGAAATCGGATATACCAGTGGAGGATATAGTTAAAAACCATCTGGAAATTATCATACTCTCTCTCCTTCTTGAAAAACCCAGGTGCGGATATGACCTGATAAAAGAAATTATTGCACGGTACAACGTCATGATAAGTCAGGGAACGGTATATCCGCTGCTATATTCTTTGAAAAGGGAAGGTATCATTCATATGGAGTCTATGAAAGGCGACATGAAAATAAAAAATTACTCCATAACCGGGGATTTTAGATATACAGTAGAGAAAAAAATTGATGGATTCATTAAAACAGAAGAGTATATTCTGAATTCGATACGAAATGGTGAAATCTACGTTTAAGAATTCCATCGATGGCCTGAGTGATCTGTTCAAAGATGAGACTGACATACCTGGAGGTTCGGTGATACTTGTAACCGGAGTTGAGGGAGGATTGAAATCCGGTCTCGTCTTTAACATTATCTCTAATTATCTTGCCAGTAACGATAAATATGCTCTTTATGCCACATTGGAGGAAACAGAGGAAAGTCATTCAAGGAACATGAAAAGCCTTGGAATAAAAAAACATGACCGGCTTCATATATTCGATTACATGGATGTAAGGCATGAATGGAAGAATGAAGAGCCTGACTTCCTTAAGGTCACTGAAGAGATGATAAATTTCTACAGGGAAAAATATGCCGATTTCAGTATCTTTGCCTTTGATTCGCTGAATGCGCTTTATTCTCTGTCCTCCAACCTGAATATCAGGAAGCAGATGTACCACTTTTTCACAATGCTTCGGACCAGGAAACTGACTTCATTCCTGATAATGGAGACACACTCGCCTGACCGACATTTGCTTATCGGCACAGGAGGCTATATGGAAAGACCGGAATTTTTCTTAGCGGATGGCATAATTGAACTGGGAATTGTTGAAGATAAGGAAAGCGTCAAAAGATATATCCAGATACGAAAAATGAGGGGGGTTAACCACAATATGGAGAAACACCAGATACTTGTGGGAAAAAACGGCCTTATGGTTGTGGGTTCGATATACTAGGAATAATGGAGAAAAAACGGGCTTTCGCCCGGAATTACTCTGTTACAATGACATCGGGAGCATGGCGGGTGATCTTTATGCCCTCGCCCTTCGCTTTTACCCCTTTTATCCTGTCATATGCAAGTTCTGCTGCTTTCTTTCCGGCAAGAAGCATGCCGCCAAATATTGGTCCCATGCGTGGCGCACCATAAGTGGATGTTGCGGACATTCCGGCCACGATAAGTCCGGGATATATCTCATGGGTAAGCTCAACTGTTTGTTTCTCAGCCTCATCAACCCAGAGGGAACCGCAACCTTTCGGGACGGGGATGCCTGAGCGCTGCTCACTGAGGCGCTTTACAAGGACAGAATCATGGCCTGTGGCATCTATTACAACTTTTGATCTTATTGCGATCGGGTCCATGCATGTCATGAACGAAGGCATATGCTTTGCCGGGAACCACTGGATAACGACTCCTTCAACATGGTCTTCTTTGAGTATGATATCATCCACGTTAGTTGAGTTCAGAAGCTTAACGCCAGCATCACATGCACTTGCGAGCATCTTTGAGACCATCTCAAAAGAATCGCAGACATAAAGCCCTTCTCCAGCGTCTTTCAGGTTCACGCCGCATTCCTCAAGGATCCTGTTCGCAGGCTCAGCCACTGTGTTCTTGGGCATCAGATAACCGCCCTGCCACATACCCCCGCCTGCGTAAAGATTTCTCTCAATCATAACTGTCTTCAATCCTTTTTTTGCACAATATTTTGCTGCCGAAGCGCCGCATGGCCCTGAACCTACGACTACAACATCGCTGTCAAGAATATTTTGCGTAAAATCTTCCAGGAATTCGGTAACTATTGTTTTTGTAACATGTGTCTCACTCGTCATAATTTCACCTTTGTTAATAGGGCATCTGATAACTATAAAGTTTTCTGAGTTAATAGAAGCATTGAACAAAAATTATATACATATGAGATCCCTTTCCTACTATGGGGTCAAATAATGAAAGAATACCATGCAATTTTAATTGGAACTGGCTCTGGTATGAATTTTGCCAGTGAATTAACAAATAGAAACCCGGAAAAAAAGATCGCGATTATTGATAAAGATGATCCTGGGGGAATTTGTCTCACCAGGGGATGCATTCCCTCCAAATTGCTGCTGTATCCCGCTGAACTCGTGAGAATCACACAGACAGCATCAAAATTCGGTATTGATGTTGAAATAAAAAACATAGACTTCAAGTTCGTAATGGAAAGGATGATGAGGGATATCTCAAAAGATATTGGGATGATCCGTGAAGGTCTGTTAGACGACCCGAACATTGATTATTATCATGAAGCTGCAGAGTTTGTGGCTCCATATACCATGAAAGTGGGGAACGAGAAGATAACTTCAAAAATGATATTTCTTTGCACGGGTTCAAAGCCAATTATCCCATCTATAAAAGGGCTTGATGAAGCAGGTTATTTAACAAGCGATACTGTATTGAAGTTGACAGAACTTCCGGAAAGTATTGCCATTATTGGCGGAGGATATATCGCAGCAGAATATGGCCACTTCTTTTCAGCAATGGGTTCCAGGGTAACTATTATAGGCCGAAATCCCAGGTTCATTCCTGATGAGGAACCTGAGATATCAGCTCTTGCAAAAAGAGAACTCTCAAAACACATGAATATCATAACGAATCTTGAAGTCATAGAAATACAAAAGATGGGGGATGGAAATAAAAAGATCATAGGAAAGGACAGGATCAGTGGTGAAGAGGTTGGTGTTGAGGCAAAGGAAATACTTGTAGCCACAGGACGGGGACCGAATAACGATATCCTGCATCCTGAAAAAGGGGGAATAAAAATTGATGATAAAGGATGGATCGCAGTTAATGAATATCTTGAAACATCACAACCGAATATCTGGGCATTTGGTGATGCAGACGGAAAATATCTTTTTAAACATGTGGCAAACTATGAATCGCGGGTGGTTTCTTATAACGCTATCCTGAACGAAAAAGTCAAAGTCGATTACCATGCAATACCGCATGCAGTTTTTTCGTATCCTGAAATAGCAAGCGTGGGATTAAAAGAAAATGAGGCTGTTGAAAAATACGGAGAGAAAAATATCCTTATAGGATTCCAGAAATATGAAGATACTGCCAGAGGCCAGGCAATGGATGTGAAGGATTATTTTGTAAAAGTCATTCTTGAAAATGATACCAAAAGGATATTAGGAGCACATATTATCGGCCCTTATGCTTCAGTCCTGATCCATGAGATCATCCCTCTTATGTACACCAGAGAACAAACTGCTGATCCCATCATGGACGGCATGCATATCCATCCCTCAATAAGTGAAGTTGTGGAAAGGGCATTTTATTCACTTATGCCTCCTGAACATTATCAACATGTTTTAAATGAATTTGGATTATAAAGTGGAGGGCTATATTTCATTTATTGTCATCCTTTTCACTCATAATTGGATCATTTCCGCAACTCTATTCCCGCAGAAAACACACTGGAAAAGCTTTGCATTTCCAATTGTAAAACTCTGCATCATGTGACCGCATTTCTTACAAAATGCTATGTCGCCCTTCGTTTTCAAAGTCTCAATTGCCAGCCTCATGGATCGCAATTTATCATCCTGATCTTTGTCAAGATACATCAGGTCTTCATCCGTGAAAGTTATCGCCATTGTATTTTATACCCTTTCTATGTTCTTTATCCTACTATTTATGCATTCAATACATATGCTTTTCTTTTGAGTGGAAAATGAACTATAGAATCAACTTACCATGAAGCCGGGATTTCCCCCCCCCCAACCCACCAATTTATGTAAGACAATCTTTGTCTTACTATATGAAATAATGTGTGGTAACACTCATAAATAGTATAGTGTAAAAAAAGTAGTACTGAAAGTGTTCCACTTGAAATAAAGGGGTAGATTATGGATTTTATACTTAATTAATTGTTTAAATCTTGAATTCTGGTTGTCGTAGTAACGGGATGGCACTGATGAACCAAAATGTTTTTATAATTGTATGAATTGTTGATTCTTGTATAATAGGAGAAGACCAGGTTATAATAACCTGGCGAGGTAAATCTATGAAATACACTATCGGAGATGTTGTAAGATTCAAACTTGAATCTGGTGAAGTGCAGGAAGGAAATATTCAATTTATTGAAAAGAACTGCTATGAAGAAATGATTTATATAAATAGTTTCAGCAGATGGGCTTATAAAATTCCTCATACAAGAATCATATCAAAAATCTAAATTTTAAGGTATTCATCTTAAAAGGGAAAGGAACTCCTATTTCAGGAGTTACCTTTTCTTGAGATATATAACTCTGATAATACCAACCAAAACAACCACCCCAATCACGAACAATATCCAATTGAATTTTGCTCCAGGCAACTTTGTCGAAGATGGTTCTACTGTAGTTTCAGATGTTGATACTTGTTTTTGTTCTGTTGCAGTTGCTGGTTTTGTCACTGCAAGTTTAGATTGAGCTTCATTTAGTGACGATATGGCAAATGGTGAAAACATGTTTGTTTTTCCTTCGAAGTAAGTATATGTTTCATCTTTTGCTGTTTCTGTTGTATCCAGCTGTATCCATTCAGTTTTGTTCCATCTGAAAAGCTTAATATCGCTTTTTGCAAAGTTATTACTGGAAAGCCATAAATTCTCAACTCTGAATCTTACTACGGCTTCTTTAATGTTATTTGGAATTGCAAATCCTGATGTTCCGACCCAGATATTGGCGTTCTTATAAACGGTTCCAGGCGCTTTGCTCTTTACAAGAGTGGATGTGTCTTTCAGCACTTCAACTGCTGTATTTATCTCACCTGCATTAATATTTCCAGTAATGTTCACGAACAATATCGGATTGTTCTTGTTTGTGAATGCGTACGATGTGGATTTATCCTTGAAGATATGCAAGTCATATTTCTCTTTCACTATGATATTCAGGAAATTCTCACCCGATGTTCCGCCTCCACCGCCACCACCTCCGCCACCACCTCCGCCTCCGCTGCTGGAAGGTGGGGGATTCGTGGTTGTTCCGATCAAAGCAACTGTACTGAAGTGGCTAATGTTTGCTATCAAGTAATGGCCGGTTGTATTGGTCACAGAATGCAACTTTTCCCAAACGTTTATTGTGGTGTTGTAGAAATTTACACTCAACTCTGATTCAGAAATTGCTGATGCATCAAGCTGTTCATGCGTATAGTTGAACCGTATCTGTATGTCAGGGTTAAAGATTGCACCCTCAGGTTCCATAGACAGGTTTTCTCCTATCAATTTCTCACCACTGCCCGGAACGAATGTGGTATTCACCTGGGCACTGGAATCAACTGAAATAGATGTCAATGCTGCACCACCAACCGATGCGTTGGTTCCATTCGGTACTATTACTGTAACGTTACCGCTTGGAGCTATTATTTCCAGTGTGGAATTGATGATAAAAGTCGTCTGGTTAATTATGGTACCAATTGTTGTATTAACAATCGTTCTGTTGACTGTTGTGGTAGTATTAATATAACTGTAGCTGGCTGGATCATTAACTGATCTGGCCGTGACATTAACATGGAATGTACCTGAAATGGTGTGATTAATGCTCAGGAGGATCATACTTGTCTGCCCTGCATTTAGCGCCAATGGAGAGGTGATATTCAGAGCTGCAGTTGATGCGCCATTGGGATTTTCAACAATAAACTCATATGAATCTGAATTTGTTCCATTATTAGTCAGCATAAGTATGTAGGTGGCATTGGTTGTATTGGTTGTTTTTGTTAATACGGAAATGCCAGTCAGATTTGTTCCTCGTACTGCTTTCACTTCCCATACCCATTGGGTGGACACACTTCCGTTCGTATTGTTCACAGTTGCGGTCACATTCCATATCCCGGCTTCTGAGCTCATATTGGTATAACTTGCTGTTGTTGCCCCTGTTGAATTATACTGGACTTCAGTTCCATTGATCTGCCATCTCACATTCACGCTCTGATTCGATGTTATGTTGAAAGTCCTTGCCGATCCTGCTGTGTCATTGACAGGGGATGGTGGGCTCGAACCTGTGATTCCTGGTTTTCCTGTCCCTGCAGCAGAAACATCCCATAACCATTGGGTGGACACACTTCCGTTCGTATTGTTCACAGTTGCGGTCACATTCCACATCCCGGCTTCTGCGCTTGTATTGGTATAACTTGCTGTTGTTGCCCCTGTTGAATTATACTGGACTTCAGTTCCATTGATCTGCCATCTCACATTCACGCTCTGATTCGATGTTATGTTGAAAGTCCTTGCCGATCCTGC
>JAGFND010000064.1 GCA_021409285.1 Candidatus Methanoperedens sp.
GGTAGCCCGATCAATTTGTCGGATGTGAGGCTAATAAGACCTGCATAAAATCAATAATATATTTTAAAGTTCCGATGATGGAACTAATATAGGAACAACTTGGATACAAGCACAGGCAAACTGAATTTCATGAAGGAGAGATTGTATTCAATAAAAGAAGCTGGAGGGAAGCGATAAAGAAGACTTTGCGAAACGGAAATGGAACTCATAGGAACATGTTATGAAGGGACGGAAAGTTATCCAACTGAAGAACCACAGCCAGTTGAACCACCACCTGACTATAGGTATAATCAGCAAGATAGAATACGTTTTATCACATCAGTGATCAAGAATAATCAGAATGGAAGAGGAGTAAGTATTGAGACAGTAATATCGGAAGCAGCCAAAATCGGTATGAATCGAGAACATGCTATCTCATATATTGAACATCTTAAACAGTATGGATCTGCATATGAACCTATTAAAGGAGAGATAAAATGTGCATTTTGATTATGTGAGCATGTTAAACGTTAAATTGCCTCTCTTACCGATACTGCTTTTCCCTCAAGCACTTTTATTAAATATGCTTAATGTATGTACACACTTCTTTTAAAGTCTAAGAGTTTCCTATAAAAATCTTCAAAGGATTCAAACTTATTATCAGCAATAAAGTGGTTTTCCAGGTAAGAAAAAGGATTTTCAACTTTCCCCTTCGACCATGGCTAACGAAATTCGGAACGAGATGGTTGGAAACCATAATGGTTGGCAAATTGAAGATATCTTGGATTCCACTCTTTCTTTTTCGCAATGTATAATGTTGCATGATTATCAGTCTGAATCCTTTCAGGAACTCCTCCTATTCTGGCCAAACCTTCTTCTAATGCTTCAAATACAGATGACTGGGTCTGGGAGAGAGAATACATGTAGGTTCTATATCGACTACACCCTAAAATAAAACAGAACACCTGGATATTAATCTGTTTACCTCCTATCATTACGGTGTATGGCGACCAATCGAATTGTCCTTGTTCCCATTCTGGGATTTCGCTTCTTCAAGTTTCTTATTGTTATCCAATCTTCCATTGAGATCACCTCAAAACCTCCTGCAATTAATCAGGAGCATTTTAGTAAATTAGGTGGGTCAATTTTCGATGGGAAAAGTGGGTCAATTTTAAGTGGGAATCTTCAATTGAAGGCAAAAAATTTAATTTAAGTAAATACATTATACAATATATGGAAGGAGAAGTAGACCAGTCCGCAGTATTCTTCAGGTGCAGAGTTTGCAGTTTTGAATTCCAGACCGACCCGAACTTTTTCCCGATACTGTGCCCGCAGTGCGGGAGCGAAGATACACAGAGGACTTAAGACATCTTCATTATTGCATAAGTTGACGATACGATCTCGTTAGTATCGTTATCGATCACTGTAAAATAAACTTTCTCGCCAACTTTGAACCCATAATTATTAGAGGTCTCGCTATCTCCGCTCACTATCACATAAACGCTTGATTTCCTGTCATCCGAGTTTATGCTGTCCTCACCAGATAATACCAGTGTTTCGCCAGCTGACCAGAATCCATCCTGCAAAACAGGGCCATTGGCAGATTTATATTCAAGGATTTTTCCATTTTCTGCCAGGTTGGTATAAAAAACCTGCACATTACCTGTTTTGGGAGGCAGCGGAACATATCCTCCTCCAAACAACGGCCTGTATGAAAGGCCAATACCATAAATGATCAGCTTTGTTTTTTTCATATCCAGCCTATCTCCGCCTTTATGTCTGAGCTTGATCATATTCTCATCAAAACTAACAAGAGGTGGAAGACCACCTTTTGCCTCAACGACAGTGATCTTTGCCTGAGGTGCAGGTGGCGGGAGCTCAAATCCATGAACACAGATAGCTACGGCAGCGACCATAATGATTGAAAGTCCAACAAGAAGGAATACACCGACAACGGAAGAGGCTGCACTCGTGCATTCTTTTATTTTCATCACGGTAAGCCAGATATTTTATCCCTAATTAATCCTTGTCATCTATATGGATTGCTGCTCTTGTGATTTCTGTTCCCAGCGACCTGAGGATCGCATCACGGATCTTGTTTGCCTCAAGACCTGTCCTTATTCTGGGACGCAGAATATCTACATTGAATAATTCCTTTATAGTTCCGGGTCGCGCAGACATCACAACAACCCTGTCGGCAAGATAAACAGCCTCATCAACGCTGTGGGTGACAAAAAGTGCGCTTACGTGCTCTGTTTCCCATATTCGAAGCAATTCACCCTGCATGAGATTCCTTGTTTGAGCATCAAGAGCTCCGAAAGGTTCATCCATCAACAGGAGTTTGGGTTTATTTGCATATGCCCGTGCTATCCCCACACGCTGCTTCATTCCTCCAGAAAGTTCATGTGGATAATGGTTCTCAAATCCTGTCAGGCCCACAAGGTCAATATAATATTTCGAGATCACTTCCCATTCTTCTCTGGGGATGCCTTTTACCTCTGGTCCAAATTCGATATTTTCTTTAACAGTTCTCCAGGGGAATAAAGCATATTCCTGAAAAACAAAACCGCACTCCTTATTCACTCCGATGATCTTTTTCCCATCCAGGAAAATCTCACCATCTGATGGTAAGTCTAGTCCTGCCGCAAGGCGCAAAATAGTTGTCTTCCCGCATCCGCTTGGCCCAAGAAGGCAGACAAACTCACCATTTTCCACTTCGAAGTTCACTTTATTAAGGGCAAGGAAACCGTTGAATCTCCTGGAAACATTTTTCAGGATCAGTCTGCCCATTTTATGAACCTCTTTTGGAGAAGTAATATGCTGATATTCATAATATATCCGATTATCCCAATAACTATCATGCCGGCAACCATTTCTGCATATCTCCCCAGGTCACCCATATTCCATATGAAATAACCAAGTCCTACAGGGCTTCTTACTACCATTTCAGCAGCCACAATCGCCATCCAGCCAACGCCAAGCCCGATCCGAAGTCCGGCTATGATGGATGGGTATGCAGATGGAATGATCACCTTTGTCACTATTTGTGTTTCAGTGGCGCCAAGCGTTTTTGCTGCATCTATCAACCTCAAGTCAGTGGATTTCACACCGTGAATCGTGTTCAGGATGATGGGAAAGACAACCCCGATGAAAACGATAAAGATCGAGCCGCCCGTGACAAGGATAAATATGGCAATCGGTATCCATGCCATCGGCGGCATATTACGTACGATCTCGATAATGGGATTAAGGATGTCATGCAGGAGTTTTGAATAACCGACTCCTATACCCATAGGGACACCCACGATAAAAGCGATCAAACCGCCTTCGATGACCCGCTCAAGGCTTGCCAGTACATGGTCTACTATCCCGTAGGTCAGGCCGGGCCCATGAGTGTGTGTAAACAGTGAACCAGCAAAGGCCATCCACGTCTCGATCGGAGTCGGGATATCCTTGAGGCGCATGAAAGGCGGATTGAAAATATCTTCCCTCGCAAGCATCACGAAAGCATGCCAGATCAGCACAAAACCAACAAGAGAAAGAATATTGATGATAAATCCTTTTCTCCAGGGATATTTTTTCATCAATAACTTACCTTAAGCCCTTCCCTGTCTGCTTCCATCAGGAAAAGAACGTGCTGGATCGTTCCAGGTCCGGGGTATCCCACAGTCTTTCCCTGCAAGTCCTTCATAGATGTAAAATTGTTCGCGACGACAATGACTGACCCTTCATTATTCATACCTGCTATCACGCCAACACGTGCGTCATCTGTAGCGAAATCATTGCTGTTGATCCGGTGTATGATCACTGGCGGGATGCCAAGGCTTCCAACATCCACTGTTCCTGCTTTGAATCCGTTTTGCATCTCGAAAGCCCCATTCTGGAATGGCGCGCCTTCTGCGAGCGTGATGTTAATTCCAGTCTCCGTATACCAGCCCTTTTTCCATGCCACATAAAACGGCAGCTCGTGAATATCATTGATAAGATATGCATAGCGAATGGTCACAGGGCTTGTAAGTTTCAGGCTGCCAAGACTTGCGTCCCTATTCTGAACAGCCCATCCGGCATAACTTTCGTTGATCAGAGAATTTGCATATTCTTTCGCGTTCTTATATCCGGACTGGTTCCATTTGCCAGAATCGAAAATATCGAAATCCTGGATTTTTTTGATAAAAGTCTCCGCTCCAGGGATATTTGGAGCAAAAACGAACTCTACATCCATAAGGCTCAGGTTAGCAGCCGTGCGGTCTGTCATGCCTCCAAAGTCCATTGTATAGTTAATCAGGTCTTCATGATCTGGTGAATTTTCCGCCTTCGCATTATTGATGTATTCAACCGATTTCAACTGCACAAGCGCCATGCGTTTCAATATTTCGTCAGCGTTCGTTGTATTCTTATACCAGTCATAATCATAAGCGACAACGCAGCAGGGATGCCCGCTCCATATTTTACCCGAGTATATCAGGGGTTTGCCATATCCTTTTGTTACTGCTATAGCAGGATAAGGTTCCCACATAATGAAACCTGCTATTTCGCCTGTGCCGAGCCTCTGTATCATATCCTGGCCGCTCATTTTAACAAGATTTATAGGTGTCCCAGCAACTTCCGTATTTTTAGTATTAAGACAGCCGGCTGCCAGTGCGATCAAACCAGTGAGTAATAAGATTTTTATTATTTTTTTCATTATTGCCCTCTCTAATATCAATTGTTATATATATTCAATTGTGATAATGAGTATATAATGATATCAGAAGAACTGGTGAAAGCAGCAGTTGAATCGGATGAAGCGTTCATCAAAGAATTCACGCGGATAATCAAAGAAGAACTTCGAATGACAGCGGCCGAATTCAGTGAAAAGTCAGGTATTCCGGCAAGTACGATCTATAAATTGTTGTCAGGCCATCGCGAGCCAAATATAAAGACGTTGAGGCAAATAGTTTCTGTGCTTCGTAAAATGGAAGGGACGGATAAGTCAGATTTCATAGCAGTTATCGCTGCGCGCCCTGTGCTTGATTATATCACAGAGAAAAAATTGAAAGTGGGAGGACGCCTCCTCAGGGTCAGGGAATACTCAGCAACATCCATAGAAGACGCAATTGTCGCTGCAATAAGAGCTGAAAGGGACGGGGCAAAAGCCCTTGTATGCGCGCCTATTGTAGGCCCTACCGTCGAGAAGGTGCTTCGGATACCTATTGCCACAATTATGCCAAAGGACAGCCTTATCGAAGCCATCGAGCTTGCGGCAAAAATGATGAAATGAACGACGAAAAAGTAATTGCATACATAAAAAAATGCCTTGAATCAGGCAGGATGGGAGAAGCCATAGAGTCCGCCATGCTCACCGGTGTAACTCTTTCAAAAGAGGAGTTGAAGAATTATATCTATAAATATCTTGATAATGGATGGATGTCCAGGGCAATAGAAGGCGGAAAGGCCGCCGGGATCGAACTTGAGAAAGATATTCTTATTGACTATTTAAACCGGTATCTTTCAAATGGAAAGATTTACTCAGCAATTGAAGCATCCAGAATTATTGGTATGCCGCTTCCCAGGGAGCGGATCATCAATATAGGAAGTGAATGTTTCAAGAAAGGTAAACTTACAGCAGGTCTTGAAGCTTTCAGGCTTGTTGGAGTCTCACCTGACGAAGAAGAACTCATTGTATGCGGGAACCTTTGTTTTAAAGAAGGGCATCTTTCATCGGGCCTGGAAGCGTACAGACTGGCAAATAGAACGCCTCCTGAGGAAGAACTTATAGCCTGCGGGGACCGGTGTTTGAATACGGGGCATATCACACCAGGTCTTGAAGCTTATAAGCTTGCAAATAAGACACCTGCCAGAGAGCTCCTTCGCGTCTGCGGTGAATTATGCCTGCTTGAAAAACGTACTGACGATGCAAGGAAAGCGTTCGTGGCAGCGCAGAAAATAGATATAATCATAAAAGTTGCCAGGATCGAGATCAGGGAAATATCCCTTGTTGAGCTTCGTGACTCAAAGGATATCGATGAGTCATGGCGACGTTTCAGACCAGGAGAATGTCTGGATTGTAAGAGCGATAATGGGTTCAATGAAAGGTTCTTTCTTTTATCACGAACCCCTGAAACAAAAGAAGAAAAAGAGTGGCTTGATAAAACCATGGAATCTCAATATGGTGTTATGCATTTTGCAGTTGGTGTTTTCGGAGATGAGAGAGGACTTGCAGACTCCGCGATATGCAAGAATTGCGGATCTTCGAATGTTGGGTTCGTCATTCAGGCCTGTTAAGTTTTCAACTTACTTCCCTGGGGTCAGCTATTTCTCCTTTAAGTGCCGAAGCTGCCGCAGTTCCGGGTGAAGAAAGATAGATCAATCCACCTGCGCCCATCCTGCCCTTGAAATTCCGGTTCGAGGTCGAGAGGCACGTCTCGCCTTCGCCTATTACTCCCATATGCGCACCCAGGCAGGGTCCACAACCAGGCGGCGCAATTATGGCACCAGCTTTCAATAGATCAGCAGCAATGCCAGATTCTACGGCTTTGATGAGGATAGTACGCGACGCTGGAAGCACGATGGTTCTGGTTTTGACCTTTTTTCCCTTAAGGATTCTTGCTACTACTTCCAAGTCTTCATAGCGTCCGTTCGTACAGGAGCCTATGAAAACCTGATCAAGATGCATTCCAGCAACCTCACTAACGCTGACGACATTATCCACTTCATTTGGCTTTGAAATCTGCGGTTCAAGATCTCCCACATCAAAATCAAAAACTTCACAATAACCTGCGTCCTTATCAGCATATACCGGCGTATATTTCTCCTTTGCTATTCCTTTTAGGTAATCGAATGTTTTTTCATCCGGGGGAACGATCCCGGCTTTAGCTCCCATCTCTATCGCCATATTGCAAAGCGTCATGCGCTCAGCCATCGATAGAGCGCTTATGGCTTTGCCATAATATTCTACCGCTTTATAATTAGCGCCGTCAGCACCTACATTCTTGATGATAAAAAGCGTCATGTCCTTTGCAGACACTCCTTTCTTTAATTTCCCATTCACGTTTATCTTTATAGTCTGGGGTACACGAAGCCACAGTTTTCCCGTTGCGAATATCTCTGCCATATCAGTCGCTCCAACACCTGTCGCAAAAGCCCCGAATGCCCCATATGTACATGAATGTGAATCGGCACCTATGATAAGTTTTCCGGGCAATGCAAAACCGTTTTCAGGAAGCACCTGATGACAGATACCATCCCCGATATCGTAGAAATTAACAATTCCCTGTTCTTTTATCCAGTGCCTGATACTTTGCTGAAGTTTTGCGGAGGTTTCATTATTGGCAGGCGCGATATGGTCAAATGGAATGATTATCCTCTTCTGATCCCATACCCTTCCTACGTCCATCTCCTTAAATGATCTTACGGCGAGCACACTTGTCCCGTCATGAGCCATAGCATAATCTACATCTGCTATTACAAAATCGTCCGCATATGCTGTTTTACCTGAAGTGTTGCTGAGTATCTTTTCACTTATTGTAGGCATCTGGTACTCATGTAAGATCGAATTTATATTCTTTTCTCAGTCCATTTATTAACATATTAAGATTCAATACAGGTTTATCATTTTCACTTACCACTGGATAACACATTCCAATAGTTTTCGATAACATGGCATCTAATTTGAACTCAAGGCCAATCGGACGGACGCAAGAATTTGACAATCCTGCTTCCTTCAAATATCGTTCAAAGGTCCTGGCATCTTTTGTTGAGATCCAATCTTTCGTAATTTTTATGTCCGAGCTCTTTTTTTCATTGCATAAGACAAACAAAAACATTGAATTGTTTATAATAATATAAAGCTATCTGGGCATCGAAGCTAAAAGCTTTATATATTTCCCCTTATTAACAGGCTATTTCATGGATTTTGCCAACTACACACAGTTTATCGACAGACAATTCGGCTCTCTATTAGGGCTGGGAGGAGGTGCAACTGATGTTCTGGTAGCACTCATCATCCTGGCTATCTTTGCAGTACTTTCCAGGGTCGCAACTTTCCTGTTGGAAGAAATCATTCCAAAGTTCACCGCAAGAACAAAGACAACGCTTGATGATGAACTTGTAAAAGCACTGCAGCGGCCAATTCAGCTTTTTGTTTTCCTGACAGGATTTGCTGTTGCACTACATTCACTTGAGATCGGCACAGGTTACTTTGACTTTTTTGATAAGGTCATAATGATAATTTATATCCTGTTAGCCGCATACTTTTTATCGAACATCGTTCATGCGTTGATACAGTGGTACCAGAATGACATAGCCCCCAGGACAGAATCCAAACTTGACGATATTCTCATGCCGTTCCTGGATAAAATTGACAGGATAATCATCTTCTCGCTTGCTTTTCTCATGATACTTGACCGGCTCGGATATCCGATCACCCCGGTCCTGGCAAGCATGGGTTTAGCTGGAATTGCTGTCGCATTTGCAGCCCAGGAAACCCTTTCGAACGTTTTTGGAGCGTTTTCGATAATTACTGACCGGCCATTCAAGGTTGGGGACAGGATCGCCATGTCGGATACAGATATCGGAGATGTCATAGATATAGGAGTTCGCAGCACGCGCCTTATGACCATGGACAATAAAATTGTCATCTATCCGAATGCAATTATCTCCAAAGGGAAGATCATAAACTATTCTGAACCTGACCTGAAAGTCAGGTTCACGATGAAAGTCTCGATAGGATATAAGGAGGATATCGAGCGAGCCCAGAAACTTATGACCGAGATCGCGAAAAAGACAGATGGCGTTATCAGCGACCCGGCTCCGCAGGCATATGTGGTTTCCCTGTCATCTTACACTATAGACATGATCCTGCATATCTGGGTGACGGATTACAGGCTTGAATTTAAAGTATCTGATATGATATACCGGGAGATAATCAGGAAATTCGCAGCAGAAAAGATCGATATTCCATACCCGATCACCACAATACTAAAAGAAAAAAAGTGAATGTACGATCATTTTTGATCATTTATGAGATTGATATATTATAACGCTATCGGCAGTAGTCTTCCTGCTTGAATAAATGCAAAGTTATAAGTAACGATTAAACATGGTTAAAATTAAAATGCTCAAAATGGCCGAATACTCAAAAAATCCCCTGATGAAATTCATCCACTCAAAACCGAATGATATCGAGATATGTGATGTCACTCTAAGAGATGGAGAGCAGACCCCCGGTGTTGTTTTTTCGCGGGATGAGAAAATCGCTATCGCAGAAAAACTTGACAGCATCGGTATTGATGTAATTGAAGCAGGATTCCCTGTAGTTTCAAAAGCCGAGGAAGCCATTGTAAGGGAGATCGCTCATCTTGGACTTGATGCCAGGATATGCTGCCTTGCCCGTTCTGTTGGCAAAGATGTTGATGTAGCACTCAAATGCGATGTCGATCTTGTAAGCATTTTTATTGCTACATCTGATCTGCATCTGAAATATAAATATCATAAGACCTTTGAAGAAGCCACATCATGCGCTCTTGATGTGCTCGATTATGCGAAAGATCATGGTCTTACTGTCCGGTTCGCAGTGGAGGATGCGACGCGTACTGATATCAATTCTTTGAAATCCATTTTCAAATCCGCAGAAGAGCATGGTGCGGATTATGTAAGCATTGCAGATACGGTTGGCATACTGAATCCCAGCACGGCTTTCTATCTTGTAAAAGAGATGAAAAATACCATAAAGACAAAAGTATGCATCCACTGCCACAACGACCTGGGGATGGCAGTCGCGAACACACTGAGCGGGGCTGAGGCGGGAGCATTCCAGCTCCATACCACAGTGAACGGCATCGGAGAACGATGTGGGAACGCTTCTCTTGAGGAACTGCTTGTTAGCCTGCGCATTCAATATGGCATCGAGAGATATGATGTCAGCAAGCTGACAGAGTTATCAAAGCTGGTGGAGCGGTATTCTGGCATACCTATTCCAAGGACAAAGGCCATTGTGGGAGCAAATGCGTTCGCACATGAGTCCGGCATCCATGTGGCGGCAGTACTTGAGAATCCGATGACCTATGAGCTTTTCAGTCCTGAAATGGTTGGAGGGGAACGGGAAATAATCATAGGCAAACATACAGGCAGCAAGGCGTTGAAAGGTGTTGTTCAGAAGATGGGGTATGATCTATCGCAGGAACAGATGGCCATTCTTCTTGATAAGGTCAAAAAATGCAGTGAAGCAAAGAAAAAAGTCACATGTGACAGGTTGACATCATTTATAAAAGGACTTGAGTGCTAACCCCAAATAGGGAATATCGGAATTACAATTCCAAATCCAATACGTTGTTGAAAATGAATTCCGAAAGAGATTACGATAAAACCCATTCTACCGATTGCTATTGCTGGAGTCAAAGTAAATCCGAATGTTTTGAAGATGCCAAACGTCCAGCCAAGCATAATAGCTAAGTCAATACCGAATGGGGAAATAAGTCCACTACCACCCTTTTCTTTATCTTTTCCACCTGCAAGATCGCCTACTATCAAACCGATAGCAGGAGCATTAAAGAATATAGATTCACCATATTTATTCATATGAAACTCATCTCAGTTTACATGTTCTTAAGTTTTGTTATAGGAAAGTTTTTTATCACATAAGAGCATCAGAAAGGAAAATTATTATTGACCTAATTTACAATTAAAGAGGATATAAATATGAGATGGCAAGGCAAATCAACACGCAAATTCACTAGTGGAAGGATAATAAGAGCAAGAGGTAAAAGAAGGTATGAGCTGGGCGGAGAAGAGGCAAGCACACATCTTGGAGATCGGAACCTGAAAACACAGAGAAGTATTGGCGGAAAAATGAAAGTACGCCTGTTGAGAGATTCAACTGCAATAGTTATGGATCCGAAGACAAAGACATCAAGGAAAGTGACTATTGAAACAGTATCAGGAAACCCGGCAAATATACACTATGTCAGGCGAAACATCATGACAAAAGGCGCAATCATCAAGACTGAGATCGGGCAGGCCAGGATCACCAACAGACCTGGACAAGAAGGCAGCATTAATGCCATCTTGATCGTTGCCTGAGTATGATTTGTTCTTTCTTTTTTTTGATAGAGACAATCAGCCTTCCCAATTTATCCTTCCGACCAGAACATCCATCTTCAGAACAACATCAACTTCAAGTGTTGGCAGATATTTTAATTCCTTCAGAAGTAGATCTTCATATATAAGGATGAATTTGCATGCTGTCAAAGCATTTTTTTCCCGGAATTTTTCGAGAAATTGTTCAAATTGTTGAATTTCAGAGCGTGAATATGTCGAAAAATTTATAAAAGGGGTTACAGAATCAATTATCAGGAGATCAGGATTCATCTTTTTCAGATACTTCTCGATCAAAATAAATACCTGAGATAAATCAGATGGTGCATCCTCAAAAAAGCATTTATCTGTATCAAGTTTTTCAAACAACATTTTCGATATGCAGTCAACCACGAACATCTTGAAATTCGTGTCTTTAAATTGTGTAATTATGATATCATTTGTTTTAGTTAACGAAATATATACTATCTTTCCAGTATACGGCATTTGTTTGAAAAAATCAACAACTTCTTTAAAATCCTCACAATTATGTATAAACAGAAGAGTATTCCAGAAGCCGGATAATATCTTTTTAATATCTAATTTTACTTCTCTCCAATAATTTACCGCTATAACTTCATAACCTTCTCTCATTTAGCCCCTTTGCTTTTTCAAGAAAACTCAAATCTACAGTACTGCTCTAACCCTTGTTATTAATTCAGGTACATCGAACGGTTTTGTAATATAGTCTCTGATATTGAAATCTGTCATCAAGATCCTTTTTTCCTGATCCGAAAACCTGACAACTGTGACTAGTATTATTTTTAGATCCAATTTTCTTTCTTTTAACCTTGCCAGGATCTCTTTAGTTTTCAAACCCGGCATCATCACATCAAGCAAGACAAGGTCTGGTCTTGCACTTTCAACTTTTCCTAAGAATTCTTCCCCGTTATAAGCCTCTTCAGTTTGATGGTTTTCCATCTCCATGATGGTTTTTAAGGTCTCTACTATATCCCTGTTGTCATCCACTATCATTATCTTTGACATAATTTTTTCACCATTTTATTCGAACAAATTTACTTTAACCTTCTCATCTTTATTCTCATATATATATGGGATGGTAAATTGAAATGTTGATCCTTTTCCTTCTTCGCTTTCTATCCAGATCTTACCTCCATGAAAAGTGATTATACCTTTACTGATCGCCAATCCCAGCCCAGATCCCTCATATTTTCTCCCATAACTTGAATCCACCTGGACAAAAGGCCGGAATAATCTCTCCTGATCTTCTTTTTTTATCCCGATCCCTGTATCTTTTACTTTGATGATCGCACAATCTTTGGCACCTGACAATTCTACATCGATAGTCCCGCCACTATCCGTAAATTTGAGCGCGTTATTTATCAGGTTCACAATTACCTGAGTGATCCGGTCTTTATCAAGAAGTATTTCAGGGATAATATCCTGCTTCAATGTCAATATTACATTTTTTGGATTGGCCAGCGGTATCATTGTCTCAACCGCATTTACGATTACCTCATTCAGATTGGATCTTGTCATCATGAATTTCATCTCGCCAGCTTCAAGTTTTGAGATATCCAGGATATCACCAACGAGGCGATCCTGTCTTAATGTATTCCTCATTATCATATCAAGGCTCTTTTTTTGCTTTTCGGTGAGTTCCCCGAAGTATCCTGCCAGTATCATTTGAAGCTGTGCTTTTATAGGAGTGAGAGGTGTCCTGAGTTCATGTGAAACCACGCTCAAAAACTGCGTCTTTATTTCATCTGCTTTTTTAAGCTTGATATTTGCTGTTTTCGAAAATTCGTTTGAACATTCAAGCGCCTCATTAGCTTTTGTAAGCTCAGCAGTACGTTCTCTTACCCGAACTTCCAGTTCGTCACGCGCCTTCTGGAGAGCTTCATTCTGTTGCGCTATTCTTTCCCTGCTTTCTATAAGCTGGTCATAAAAATGCTTTCCCCGGAGAAGAGACTTTACACGCGTAATAAGTTCAATGAAATTTATCGGTTTTGTGAGAAAATCATCGGCTCCAGCTTCTATTGCTAATACTTTGTCTTCTGATTCTGAAAGTGCTGTGACCATTACAACCGGTGTAAATCGGGTGAGCTCGTTCTGTTTTATTTTTTTACATACTTCATAACCATTGATTTCAGGCATCATAATATCAAGAAGAACAATATCTGGTTTTTCCGAGATCATTTTCTCAATAGCTTCTTTTCCACCGGAAGCCTCTATTATCTCGTAATCAGCAGTCAGGATCTCAGTGATTAGTCTTACATTAATAGGTTCATCATCCACAACGAGGATCTTTGCTTTCATATAAGTTTGGTCTGGAGGGATTTTGCCTTTATTCCTTCGAGGTCGATAAGATTATGGATTATATCGAAAAGTATCTCATTCGTTCGTAAAGCCACACTCTCATTTTCGCTTATCTCAAATGCCGGGTCATCCTGGGGTATCTTGATACGTGTCACTGAAGCCCTGTGCTCTTTCAAACGCGAATCCTTAGATTCCTTTATTGTCTTTGTTCTCTGCGCTTCGATCCCGAGCAATTCAAGTTCATATTTGAAACAGGGCCTGTGGAAAAGGGATGAAAGGAGATAGACCGCGATTTCAGGTCTTTCCGTAACATCTATATTATTCAGATGTTCCTTTATGATCGTGTAGATGTCACGTTTTGTTTTGCCTTTAAAAACATATACTTTTGAAGGTGGTATGTCGGTCTCTTCCAGAAAGCCCATGTCATGAAGCGCGCGAAGATATCCTGTAAGGATAAGCCTGTGCTGGTCAATGCCTGTCTTTTTCAGTTCCCTTGCGATGCTGCTGATAGACATCTGTTTCTGCGCAAGCATCTCCATGAGGATATTGTAGAATTGGTCAGGCATTAACACTTAATTTGGTAACAAACCTGATATACCTTTGGATACAAAATATGTTAGCAAAATTTATATAGAAGCGCAAACAATGAAAAAGTCAATACACGTTACTGTGTACCTCATTTGATCAAAATAGCATTTGAAGGAGTTGATTGCAAAATGAGAATCAAACCAATAGGCAAAAGAGTCTTAATAAAATCAATCAAAGAAGAAGAAAAGACAAGTGGCGGGATATACATTCCCGATGCAGCAAAGGAAAAGAAAAAACAGGGGATCGTTGTAGAAGTCGGCTTTATCGATGAAAAAGAATTTCCAATAAAGAAAGGAGATATTATTTTATATACAGGGTTCAGCTCAGAAGAA
>JAGFND010000065.1 GCA_021409285.1 Candidatus Methanoperedens sp.
AGAAATTTGCAATACTCTTGAGATGAGTGAATTTCTGGTAAAGGAATATATCGTAATAATTGAGGAACATAATAAAAAGGAGGAAAAAGTTAATGCTAATGGAATTGTGTAAAAAGTGGGACGTCAAATGTCGTCATTTCGCATACTTTTAAATGATTTCCCAATATATGGGCTCTTATGCAGGTTAATAAATTAAGAAATTCTCTTTATGATGCAAATGCGTATCTTGTGGATAGTTCGATACTCATCGATGCAGGCATGGATGTGAGATCGATAATAGATCAACTCAAGAATCTTATCAAACCGGGAGAACTGAAAACGATAATCCTGACACACTGCCATTATGACCATTCAGGCGCAGCTGGTGATGTCGCAGCATTTTTTGGGGCAAAGATCGCCATTCATAAAGAAGATGCTTCACTAATTTCCAGTTCTCATGCAAGTGCATCTGGGCTTTTCGGAGAAAAAGCGCCAAATGTTGTTCCGGATATTCTTTTAAAAGGCGGTGAAGTATTTGGAGAACTGGAAGTGATACATACGCCCGGGCATACCCCTGGTGGCATCTGTTTATTTAGCAGGCGATCGAATATCCTTTTCTCAGGTGATACGGTGTTTGAGGATGGAAGCTTCGGTAGGACTGATCTTTTTGGTGGAGATTCCGGGAAGTTGATCGAATCCATAAAAAAACTGACATCTCTTGATGTGAAGGTGATGTATCCCGGACATGGTGAAATTGTGACGAATGATACGAATGGACAGATAAAACTCTCTTTGACGATGGCCAGTCAATTTTCTGATTGAAAAAGCCTCGAATAAAACCAATATGCTTTTAAATAAGAAAAGACGATTGACCTTAAACTGGAGGAAAATACTATGTTTGGTATCGAATTTGTACCGGCTGACCCAGTCTTAAAGCTTGCTTATTATACAAAGCTCGCTGAGGAGAATGGGTTCGATAATGTATGGATAACAGACCACTATAACAACAGAGATGTGTACACCACACTAGCAGTACTGGCAATGAACACGAACAGGATTAAACTTGGAACAGGGGTTACAAATCCTTATACAAGAAATATCGCGATCACGGCCCAGAGCATTGGAGCGATAAACGAAATATCCGGAGGCCGCGCTATACTCGGAATCGGTCCTGGTGATAAGGCCACTTTCGATGCCATGGGTATCGAATGGACAGAACCCATGACGACCATCAACGAGAGTATTACTGCTTTGCGAACGTTCTTCTCAGGAAAGAAGGTCTCACAGAGTGGAAAGCGCGTTAAGATAGGAGGTGCAAAGCTTGCATTCAAGACAGGTAACATCCCAATTTACATGGGTGCACAGGGTCCCAGGATGCTTGAACTTGCAGGAAGGATAGCCGATGGCGTGCTCATAAACGCATCCCACCCGAAGGACTTTGAATTTGCGATCAAACAAATAGCAGAAGGCGCAAAGGCAGCTGGCAGAGACCCCAAGAGCGTGGATGTTGGTGCATACGCATGTTTCTCCATCCATAAGGATGCAGAAAAGGCTAAGGGCGCAGCCAAAGTTGTCGTGGCCTTCATAGTAGCAGGTTCACCAGATACTGTTCTTCAGAGACACGGTATTGATGTGGGTGCGAAAAAAACTATCGGAGATGCTATCGCAAAAGGCGATTTCCCGGGATTGAACGCTCTTGTCAGTGACAAAATGATCGATTCATTCTCGATATGCGGAACGCCAGCTGATTGCAAGGCTAAAGTCGAGGCATTAAAGAAAATTGGTGTCACTCAGATCGTAGCCGGCTCCCCTATCGGTCCTGATAAAGAAACTGCGATAAAGTTAATTGGAAAGGAAATAATCGGAGGAAAGTAAAGTGGAAGCAAAATCGGACAGCGGTATCGTAGCCCCTTTAATTGAAAAGGGAATTCTCAAATCCGATCAGGATAAGGTGCTCTCAAGACTGGGAAGCATGCATGCGCCCAATGTGGGCCTCCCCAAAATAGCAGATGTGGGAGAGTATAACTACTGCTGCTCCTGCGGAACATGCGAAGCCATCTGTCCGATGAATGCACCGGTTGTACGAAAAGGCCCTGTTGATATCTCCAAAGAAAAAAACAATTATAACAAGATGGAGTTAAAAACAGAGGCTCTTTTCCGGGATGTTGATCCATTCAGGACCGAAGTGAACCCATGCGTAAATTGCTATGCATGTGAACGGGTATGCCCTATACTTGATGGGTTTCCTGTAGATGAATTCGATAATATACGGGTCATGAAAGCAGGAAAGAGCAAAACATTACAGGGGCAGGATGGAGCGGTCGTTTCACAGATATTGAAATCGCTTCTTGAGAAAGGAGAGATCGACTGCGCAATAGGCATTGTCAGGAATGAGAAATGGGAGACAAAAGTTGTTGTCTTCACAAATCCTGAAGATGTTACAAGCGCACGAGGCACTAAATATACTTATCAACCTGTAGTTGCAAGCATGCGCGACCTGCACAGGGCATATGTTGATGTTTATAACCAGGCTTTAATTAAATATAAGAAAATTGCACTTGTGGGCGTGCCGTGCCAGGCGCACGGTTCCCACCTTTTCCGTGAAAATTTCAACAGGATAGAATTGATCATTGGGCTTATCTGTATGGAAAGCTTCTCAGAAGATATAATGCTTACTGAAATGGTACCGAAGATCATGGGTGTTGATATAAGGGATGTAAAGAAGATGAACTTCCATAAAGGGAATTTCATTGTTGAAACGAATAAAGAAGTAAAAGAGGTACCTATTAAGGTAGTGGCGCCGCTTGCACGAAAAGGATGCCACTACTGCCAGGATTATACTTCATATTTTGCTGATATATCGGTTGGCTCAGTTGGCTCAGATGAAGGATGGAGTACTGTATTTGTAAGAACTGAGATTGGTGAGAAATATCTTAATAAGGTCAATGATATCGAGTGGACTGACAAGCCCATAAATAAGGAAATGGTCAAGAAACTTGCTGACATGAAACATAAACATAATATCTGGGATTGGCGCGCCTTTATGAAAGAGATATGGGGACGCGATATGCCGATACGACCGTGGGGCAAGGAGAAGCTCACGAATATCCCGCCGCTGCCTCCACCCCCCCCGTCTGCTGAGAAACCAGCTGGATCAAAACCGGCTAAACCAGCAGAATAATATGCGCCGCGGACTATATCTTGGAAGGTTCCAGCCATATCATTTAGGGCATCATGAAGTTCTAAAACAGATAGCCATGGAAGTTGATGAAATCATCATTGGTATAGGGAGCGCCCAAAAAAGCCACGAGATAGAGAATCCCTTCACGGCAGGCGAACGTGTTCTTATGGTATCAAATGCGCTTATTGATTTCGACACAAAACATTATGTTATTCCAATTGAGGACATCCAGAGAAATTCGCTGTGGGTATCTCATGTCAAATCAATGGTGCCGCCTTTTGAGATAGCTTATACCAACAATCCGCTTGTTATTGAACTGCTAAGTGAAGCTGAGATAAGGGTCAAACAATCACCTCTATTCAGGCGATTTGATTATTCAGGTACAGAGATCAGGCGAAGAATGCTTGCGGGTGAAAAATGGGAGCATTTTGTTCCGGAAAGTGTGGCTGAGATAATTCGCGGGATCGATGGCGAAAATAGGTTAAAGACGATAGCTCAGTCGGATCAGGAATGATTTTAAAAAAATAAAGAACTGGAGATATTATGGATGTACATGAAGCAATACGATCAAGACGTAGCATAAGGGCATTTGATCCGCGTAATGTGGAAGAGGATAAACTGAAAAGAGTCCTGGATTCTGGCAGACTTTCACCCTCTGCAGGTAATCGACAGGAGCGAAGATTTATCATAGTAAAGGATGAAGGGAAACGACAGCAGCTGTCAGAAGCTGCAAAGAATCAGAAATTCGTGGCTTCGGCACCTGTGGTAATAGCTGCGTGTTCAGTTGAGACAGAATATACAATGTTATGCGGTCAACTCGCCTATCCCATTGATACTGCGATCGCTGTTGATCATATGACCCTTGCAGCAGTTGAAGAGGGACTCGGAACCTGCTGGATAGGAGCATTCGATGAAAAAAAAGTCAAAGAAATATTGAATATTCCGGGAAATGTACGGGTTGTCGCCCTCCTGCCACTTGGCTATCCTTCAGTTATCCCCCAGACTTCACCTCGAAAAAGCCTGGATGAGATCGCAATGCTGGAGAAATGGAGTATTTGAAGATCCAATGAACATAGTTTTAAAGTCGCAGGACAATAAAATTCCGTGAACTTCAGGACAAAACATTATTTGAGAAAAAGTTTCAGCGATTATTACCAGAATTCTAGGCTTAACCTTCCTCTTGATTTCACAAGGCGCGAATGGGGTTTTATATTCTTCGATGAGCTTCCTGAGGTTGTAATGCGCCGCCACAAGGCTTTCTCCAGCGAGGGAGAAGTGCTTGAGTATTTAAGAGGGATGGTACCAGCGCATGCGTATCATTCAGCCGCTTATTATGAGTTCCCTGGCGCTATGACCATGAAGGACAAAAAATGGCAGGGCGCCGATCTGATATTCGATCTTGACGCCGACCATCTGCCCGGGAAGGCACATTCGTATAAGGAAATGCTTGATAATGTAAAAGCTGAGACAGAAAAGCTCCTTGATTTCATTCTTGAGGATTTTGGATTTTCTGAAAATAACATCAAAATCACTTTTTCAGGCGGTCGTGGCTATCATATCCACGTTCATGATCCAAAAGTGCTGACGCTTGAGAGTGCACAGAGGCGGGAGATTGTGGATTATTTAACCGGAACTGGATTGAAATCCGAAAATTTCTTCGAGCCAGAAAGACGTGTGGTTTATGAAACTGGAAAATTTAAAAAAACAGAGATTGAATCTTCAAGGCGAATAAGCTCTTTTGATGAAAATATGGAAGGTTTTGGCTGGGGGAAAAGGATCAGTCTATATTTAATTCATTTTTTAAAAGAGATATCTACGAAGAATGATGCCGATGCTGTAAATGAAATTGAAAAATTGATCAAGAATTATAATTTGAAACACGCCTCTATAAACAAGTTTCCAGAAGAGATCGTAAACTGGGTAATTAAATTAAAAAATGAAAATAAAAAAATTGGATTACAGAAAATTGCGGCTGAAGTAGGATTTTCTGAAGAAATGGTAAGGGATATCCTGATTCTAAATGGTTTTTGGGATTTTAGGCGTGAAGCAAATGTTAAACTAAGGCAAATACAGAAGTTATCGAAAAAACCTAATGCAATGGAAATGATTGAAAAAGGAAGAATTGATTTTCCTGATATAACTTACATTTTTGAAGCAATTATAAATCAAGCAGTTCAAGACAGCATTGTGCATTTGGGAGCCGGCCACACTGATGAACCCGTCACCGCAGATATCCGGCGCCTCATCCGTATGCCCTCATCACTGCATGGCGGATCAGGTATGCGAGTTGTGCCGCTCACTCTGGCTGATTTTAAGAAATTCCAGCCGCTTTCAGATGCCGTTGTTTTTGGTGAAAAAGAAACAAAGATCGAGGTAATACCGCCCCTCAAACCGCAGAATTCATGCATTGAGATGAAAGGAAAAAGCTTTACTGTGAAAGAAGGTATTAATAATCTTCCTGAATATGCGGCCATTTATCTTATGTGCCGCGGAGCCGCCGAATATGCCTGACCCATCGCGAATAAATCTCAATGATATACTGAGAGAGGAACGCAAATCAAAACTTATTCCTCTGGAAAATGATTTTTATGACAGGGCATCAAAGCAGATAAGGGAATTGGAAGATGAAAAACGTAAGATCGAAGATAACTACGGCACAAAATACGCCATAATAGAAGCGGATCTGAAAACATCAAGAGAAGCTCTTGAAGGCATAATCCATAGAAGGACTACCAAGATCATAAAAGAAGCAAGATACAATGCAGAGATATCGTCGCTCCACTCGCCGTCCAGATCAAAAGAAAAACAGGATATAGATTCTATGACGCAGGAAGAGCGAAGGCTGTATGAACGGCTTCTTGGACTGCTTACTGAATATCGCACTGAGCTGCTTGAAAAAATATTCAGTAAAAAAGAGAAAAAAACCGCTTCACTTCCAAAAGATACAGAAGAAGAAGTATTTTCTGACGACAAAAAGGATATAAGTAAAGAGTACATTGTGGTGCGTTTGCTAAAAGACATTCCGACATTTGCTGGAGCTGATGGACGCAATTATACTCTTGCTAAAGAAGAGGTCGCAGTTCTTTCGGCCATAAATGCAACAGCATTGATAAATCGCAATGCTGCTATCCAGATTTCGGTTAAAAGGCGATCATCATGAAAATGCCCAAAAAATTCAAAACATATTGTCCTCATTGCAAGGCCCACACACCTCATGTAGTGGAACGGGTGAAGAAAGGACAGGCTTCGACATTGACGCGGATTACGAGGCAGAAGTACAGACATACAGGTATCGGAAACTCAGGTAAATTCTCAAAAGTGCCAGGTGGAGACAAACCCACAAAGCGCATAAACCTCAGATACAGATGTGGAACATGCAAGAAAGCACATCTAAAAAGCAAATGTTTCCGAGCAGGTAAATTTGAACTCGTGGAGTCTTAAACATGGAACCAAAAAGCAGATTCTTAAAAGTCAAATGTGCAGACTGTGAGAATGAACAGGTGATTTTCGGATGCGCAAGCAGAATCGTAACCTGTCTTGTATGCGGACGCACCCTTGCTGAACCAACAGGAGGCAAGGCATTTGTTAAAACACAGATCATTGAGGTTCTGGAATAATGGAGAGAACTGGATGGCCTGAAGAAAGTGACCTTGTAGTATGTAGTGTTAAAAAGGTCACTGATTTTGGCGCTTTTGTTGAGCTGGATGAATACGGACACAAAGAAGGCTTAATACATATCTCAGAAGTAGCTTCCGGATGGGTAAAATATATACGTGATCATGTGAGGGAAGGCCAGAAGATCGTATGCAAAGTCCTTTATGTGGATGCAAGCAAACGACACATTGACCTTTCACTCAAAGATGTAAATGAACATCAACGCCGTGAAAAGATCCAGCTATGGAAGAATGAGCAGAAAGCGGAAAAATGGATTCAGTACGTAGCCAGGATGACAAAAACCGGTCAAGATGATTTGAATATATTGATCGCATTGCTTTATGATAAATTTGGAAGCGTATATTCTGTTTTTGAAAGATCAAGGATAGGTGACATTTCAGGGCTCACTGGTATCGGGATCAGTAAAGAGATAAGTGAGATGATAAAAAAGGTGGCAGAAGAGAACCTCAAAAAGCCACAGGTTGATATCTCTGGTTTTATTGACCTGACATGCCCTTTGCCAGACGGTATCGAGCATATAAAGAAAGCACTTAAAGCCGCAGGGAAAGCCAATGGGAACGATGTAACAGTGGATGTCATGTATATGGGGGCACCAAGATACAGGATCCATGTCACAGCGCCTGATTATAAGAAAGCTGAAAGCATCCTCAAGAAATCCTCGCAGGATGCTATCGACATCATCGAAAAGGCCAGCGGAACAGGTGAATTCCATAGATATACCGAACAGAATCCTGATTAATATATGGTATCAAAAATACGGAAATGCCCATGTGGAAGATACACTCTCAAAGAGATATGCCCGGTTTGTGGACAGACTACAAGATATTCCCAACCGGCACGATTTTCTCTTGAAGACAGATATGGGAAATACAGAAGGATCGGAAAAATGAGGTAATCATGCGCGAAACGACAATAATTAAATTCACCAAACCCAGGCTTAAGAACCCGATACTTGTTGAAGGATTGCCAGGTGTGGGACATGTTGGAAAATTGGTAGCTGAACATATGATCGAAGAACTGGGCGCCAAAAAGGTAATGGAAATATACTCTCCACATTTTCCTCCGCAGGTCATAGTCGAGTCTGATGGCACCACAAGACTTGTCAGGAATGAACTTTACGCTTATAAATCAAAAGGCAAACAGGATCTGTTGATATTGATAGGTGACCACCAGAGCACGAGTAACGAAGGGCATTACGAACTTTGCGGTTTGTTCCTGGACATTGCAGAGGAATACAATGTGAAAAGGATATACGCACTTGGTGGATACGGTGTGGGACAGCTTGTAGATACAGAAACTGTACTTGGGGCTGCCAACAACATACAACTGGTAAAAGAACTTAAGAAAAATGGAGTGGAATTCAGGCCCAACGAACCTGGCGGAGGAATAGTAGGAGCATCCGGACTTGTTCTGGGTTTAGGTGCTATGCGAGGATTGGATGCGGCGTGTCTCATGGGTGTGACATCTGGTTATCTTGTAGATCCCAAAAGTGCCCAGTCTGTCCTGAAGGTTCTTTGCAAAATTCTTGAAATAGAAGTAGATATGCAGGCTCTGGAGGAACGGGCATCCGAGATGGAAAAAATCGTGGCAAAGCTGAAGGAAATGGAAGAAGGAAAGACGCCAGCTGCGTCAGACGAGGATTTGAGGTATATCGGGTGAAACCCGTATGTCTCAAAAATGTGTTCTCTGCAATAATGATCAGGTTTTTTCCCTTGATTTTGAGAAAATCCAAAAACGTAATTTTCTTTGCTGTCCTGAATGCGATTTGATCTTTGTTCCGGAAGAATTCCATCTATCTCCTGAGGATGAGATTTTCCGTTACAGGCTTCATCATAACACCCTGTCAAATAAAGGATATGTGAGGATGTTCATGGAAAAGATAGCAGCGATCCATGAAATTTGTCCGGATGTCCATTCAGTTCTTGATTATGGCTGTGGGCCAGGACCAGTCCTGTGTGAATTGATGAAAAGAGATGGATTTAACTGCGATATATTTGACCCGAATTTTTTTCCTGATTTCCCGAAGATCACCTATGATCTTGTCATATCAACAGAGACTTTTGAGCATTTCAGGAATATAAAAGCAGAGTTGAATAAGATAAAACTTCTTCTAAGATCCAGAGGCTATCTTGCTATCATGACATCTTTTCATGATCAGGTGGTAGATTTTGATGGATGGTGGTATCGGAGTGACCCTACACACATTTCGTTTTTCGGCATGCATACATTTACGTGGATAGCGGATAATTTTGGATTTGATATAGTACATTCAGATAAGAAAAATTTTGTGATCCTCAGGGGAAAATAACAGTGTATATGTCAAAAAAATTGACCGATGACTTTAATATGAGATAAGTAAATATAATTAATAGAGGTGTGTGATATGGTTGAATTAAGCAAAAGTGAAATCAGAAAGACTATGGCAACATCTTTAGGAACCGCATTTGGAATAGTTATCGGTATGGTCTGGACTCAAGTTGTGCTCTCTGCATTCAATACGAGCGGAATGCCTTTAACAACTCCAGGCGGAACATGGAGCCAATGGGGTATTTTCGTAGTCATTGCTGTGGTTGTAACAATAATATGTGTTGTTGCAATTATAATTCTGAGCAGATGGGGAGGAAAGCAATAAATTGTTTTTCTCAAATTCGCCACCTTTCATCCACCGGGAAACATTCATTTATCCACATGAGCACTTTTTTTTTATAAATGATGATGTATTCCCTTGAAATCACAGGTATATCACCAAAAAAATCCCTGTGAACCATTTCGATACTGAGGATGTCCCTGCGTGTCTCAAGCCTGTGATCGCGAAGTATCCTGCCGATAGGGATATCTGACCTCATCAGGTCATCCTTCATACCTTTTGGCATTCTTTTGAGCGGTGCAAGTGAGCTGGCAAGCACAAAAATTATCTCTTCTACATTGAGGGTCACAAGGCGCCTGTTAACCTCATCTCCTGCTTTGATCTCCAGAAGTTCTGCAATATCAGGTGTGGCTTTTATGACATTTTGTTCCTGTGTCCTGACATTTACCGTCTTTCCTGTAAGCACCTCAAGGAGCTGCGTTACCGAACCATCGGTCCCGGCACAGATACGCAGACTCGAAGGGATGTCCTCTCTTTTGAGCGCATCCCACAAATTCATTTTTCCTGCACTTCTTTCTTTGCCATCTTGAGGCGTTCCTTGGATGTGTATCCTGTCGCCTCTTCAAGAAAGACCCTGAAGCGCTTATTTGTGTCAAGAAAAACATCATCTGTGATATCTTTATTGGATTCTGAATCAACGATCAACTTTTTCTTATCGATCGAAATCCCCAGCCGTTTGAACGCACCAAAGCTTAAAGAGATTTTTCCGTTTTCCTCGTTTATGCCTTCTTTAAAATTCTTCTCAAGAAGGCTGCGAATACGCCCGATATCCTGGGTATAACCTCGTTTGAATGAATACTCCTTAATAATATCACCATACCTTCATAGGTTCACATATGATTAAAAGATTGCGAAAAAATTCTCAAACAAAAACTGCATCACTATAGGCTTTGATACCAACTATGTGGCCATCGTAAGCGTTTATTTCAATAGTCTCGCCGCTTCCTCGTATTTCCCATATGGGAATATGCAGCAGTTCCATTTTCATGTCTATATCTTCAGGAACAGGAGCAAAAACTTTGTGTTCAAATACGATAGTATCCCCTATCATCTCATTAAGCCGAATCTCTTTTGTATGCTCCCGAATGATGGCATCCATGGCCTTATTCAGAGCATCGCTTTTGGAAATTATCTGATGTTTGATCTCATAATTCTGGGTCGGCACAAAAGTATTCTCCTGGATATTCTCGTATTTCCCAAAAAAATTCAAGCCCGTCAGGGCATTTATATGGCCTTCACCATTCGCTGCAAGGTCAATGAATCTTGATTTAAATTTCTTTTGCGTATTGAAAGAATAAATATAATGCCATACAGGTATGAAATTCAATTTATGGCTTTTTGACTTCCCGACCTTTGCCTCAGCAATGGAAATGGCATCCTCTTTTCCAATACTGACCGGGGCCGAACGAAGTAATATCCTTATCGTTCTTTCAAAAACCTTTTTCACATCTTCCTTCTGGACCTGAACCGATTTAAGCTGAGATGGCGCAGGTTTATGAATTTCCGGTAAAATTGGAGCTTCTTTCGCGGCCTGGACTTTAGTAGTTTCTTCAAGCGCACCTGATAGTACAGCACGTCCTACCCATGATTCAAGTTCGTTCCTGTCCCAGATCGAAAGTCCTTCACCCTCTGCGATCGAACGGGTTTTCTTATCTACTGAATCAAGTATGATGATTCCTTTTCCACCATATATCTGGACACTGTTTGAAAAATGTCTTATGCTGTGAAGATTGGTGGTGGTTTCAAGTCTGATGAACAGATGATCGGAATCTTTTTCTGCAAGCATGTCTGAGATCTCAGAAGATTTGATATCATATTCATAGAACGTCAATATCTTTTTTACTATTCCAATAATCGATTGCTTATCCACGTTCTTAGCATCTCTCCCAAGATTGAAATAGTTTATCTTTTTGATCGATGTGTTTATTCCACACCAAGCATTTTTAATAGAAAAAAGCCTATTAAGACTTGCTGAATGAAAAATAGGCAAAAAAAAAGAAGGTGATTTGATAATGGTGATTGGAGTAACTCTTGTAAATGTTGTGCCCGGTCAGGAAAAATCAGCATATAATGAGCTTGTAAAAATAAAGGGTATTAAAGATGTCTATCATGTGTTCGGGCAGTATGATTTTGTGGTAATAAGCACTGTTGAAGGCCTCAGCGCTCTTAACAAACTGGTTGATACAATAAGAGAAAGTGAAAACGTAACCGCAACACAGACGATAGTTGGCGCAGAGCTCTAAAATATCATTAAAAATATGGTGATAGCCGAAGAACTGGCAAAGAAGCAAAAAGCGATAAGTATCGCAGAATTCTTTGAAAAGAATAGACAGATACTGGGATTTGACTCAAGCCCGCGCAGCCTCCTTACTTCTGTAAAAGAAGCAGTGGATAATGCTCTTGATGCCTGTGAAGAATCAGGGATATTGCCTGATATTTTTATCAAGCTTGAAAGTAAGTCTAAGGATAGCGTAACACTCATCGTAGAAGACAATGGCCCAGGGATCGTCAAAGAACAGATACCAAGGGTTTTTGCGAAATTGCTGTATGGCTCGCGATTTCATTCTGTGAAACAAAGTCGCGGCCAGCAAGGGATAGGAATATCAGCGGCGATATTATACTCACAGCTCACATCAGGCCGGCCTGCAAAAATACTATCAAAGATCGATAAGGATGCTCCAGCTCATTATTTTGAGCTCCTTATAAATACCCAGACCAATGAACCAGAGATTGTTGCCGACAGGATAACGGATTGGGACAGGTTGAGAGGGACGCGCATCGAGCTGGAGATGAACGCCTCATATATTAAGGGCAGACGACAATCGGTCTATGAATACTTGAAAGATACTGCTATCGTAAATCCTCATGCGCGAATAAAGCTAATAGAACCTGATAATAACCAGATAATATTTGAAAGGGCTACCGACAAAATGCCCATTCAGCCAAAAGAGATACTTCCTCACCCTCGTGGAATCGAGCTTGGAACTTTAATGAAGATGCTAAGGTACACACAAAGCAAGGATCTTGATTCGTTCCTGCGAAGCTCTTTTTCAAAGATCGGTCCTCAGACAGCAAAGGAGATATCTAAAAAAGCAGGCCTTCTTCCTGAAACGGATCCGAAGGAAGTGATGCATGATGAAGCAAAAAGGCTGCATGGGGCTTTCAGCAAGGCTAAAATACTTGCTCCAGCTACGGATTGTCTTTCCCCGATAACTGAAGAGTTGATTCGCAAAGGGCTTGAAAAAGAACATAAAATAGATTTCATCGAGACCGTGACGCGGCCTGCCGGAGTACACAACGGTCATCCTTTCCAGGTCGAAGCCGGCATTGCCTATGGAGGGAATCTTCCGAAAGAAGATAAAGTTGAGATACTCCGGTTCGCTAACCGTGTACCTCTTCTTTACCAGCAGGGTGCATGCGCTATCACGCATGGGGTGGAGAACATAAAATGGAGGACTTATTCCCTTGATCAGCCTGGTGGGTCTCTTCCTATCGGGCCTGCGATAATCCTTGTGCATCTGGCGTCCACGCATATCCCTTTCACATCAGAATCAAAAGAGGCAATAGCAGATGTTCCAGAGGTCGTAGCTGAGATCGAACTTGCGCTGAAAGAAGTTGCCAGACATCTGAAATCATATTTATCAAGGCAGGACAAACTCATCCTGAGAAGAGAAAAGGAGGAGATAATCCAGAAAATACTTCCCCGCATCGCAACGAAAGTGGGAGAGATACTTGAGCGTCCGACTCCAGATATTATGCCAGTAGTTGCGAAGATCATGGGAAATGTATTCATCCAGAGAATGGTGAAACAGAATGGAAATGGATGTATTGTTGAGATAAGAATAAAGAATCACGGCGATGGTGTGCATCATTTCAACCTGCATGAGACTCTGACATTTCAGATCAGTTCTCCGAGCCCCGAGCCAAAAATAATCCAGATCGGGGAACAGACCGATCATATCTGGAAAGTCTCGCTGAAAGCGGGTGAGCAAAAAGTGCTTGTATATAAATTGAATATCGGGATCGAGGAAGCTTCAAAACTTCCGCAACTTATAGCAGAAGGAATAGATGAGGAATTGATAACAGTTGCAAAGATGGTGAACATATGACCGGGAAAAGCAATAAGGAGATACGTGATTCTATCTCAAAGACAACACTTAAGAAACTTATCCAGGATTTCTACGAACAGTTCGAAAGTGAGACTATTCCTCATATCGTTTTGCCATCGCGTACAAAGAGAAATATTGAACTCAATACAGACAGCGATGTGTGGGTCTATGGGGATAGCGAGAGCCTGAGAAGCGCAAAAACAGTAAAAGGCGCAAACCAGCTCCTGAAGACCTCGCATGTAGTTGAACTCTTAATGAAAGGGCATCTTGAACAGAATAAAAGTTCAACCCTGAGAGAACTATATTACATCAGCGAGAACTGGGATATCGCCAAATTCCATGAACAGGCTGAAAGCGACCGCCTGATAGAAGACCTTGAAATAATAACAGGCTTGCAGCGCGAGGATTTCCATGTGCGCCCGGAGGAGAATGGAGC
>JAGFND010000066.1 GCA_021409285.1 Candidatus Methanoperedens sp.
ATGATCAGCGCCGGTACCGCCTCATCGGCCCGAGCCGGCGTCCACAAATCGAGGAATGGGCGCTCGAACGGGCTCGGAATACCCCCGCTGCTACCCTGGTTGGAGGCAGCAATGTCCCGAACAAATATGCTGCAGATTCTTTGATGGTGCCTGAGCCCTTTTTGTACCAACGCCCGAATACCTGCTCGTGTTCAGACCTGTCTACATTCAAGTTGAAATCGGCCTCAGATAAGTGCCAGAGGCTCAACGATATGCGTTTGATATGACGCTTGTGCTTCTGGTGGCACTTTTTAATATTTTCTTCTGTGACATGTGACATCCAGTTAATGTGCGAAACCTTGTATTCCTTAGCCTGGTCGTCCCAGATCAAGTCCGTTTCCAGTACTTCTTCGAAATCCTTAATGATCGTTGTCTTTTTCTCTTCAGGCACACTTGGCGCGATTTCCAGAGTGCCAACTACGAATGTTTCCCATGACATATTCAATCACTCCTTGTTTTGATTTTCGAATGCTTCTATGACATCAGTGGCAGTGCATTCGATGCGCTCGTTGCATTTTCCGCATAATGCCCATTGCTCATCGAAGTCTTCTATAACAGTGATGCCTGTCTTCTTTTCGCCATTCTCAAAATGAATCAATGTTTCTGAATACCCCCCAGAGATTGCCTCCACAACGCCGACTTCAAACAAGTCAGCGCCGCAATGTGTACAGATATGGTCTGTCTGGTCATCATCCGGTACTGGAGCCACAGGCTCAACGAATTTATTTTTATTAAGATCCATTGTTATGCCCTCACACTTTTCATATTCTCTTTAGCGGTCATGCCTTTATTTTCAAGCATTAACTTTAGTGTTCCCGCTGCCGATCCCGCTGGATTCAGTTCATTTAACTTCTTTCCATTCAGAAGCTCACCGATCATGTAAAAGAAGTCAGCGGCAAAGTCCAGTGTGTTGAGGTCGGTATTATAGAAAGCATCGTATAGCTCGCGTATTGACCCAAGAGTTACACTGAGTTCGTTTATCTGAATATGGTTATGATTACCCCAAACGCCTGGCGGGAGTGTATATGCAAGGTAATCTCCGCTATTGCCCAGGTCACCCTGTCCGGGATAACAAGGGCTGCAGAGCATTACCCTCGATACCCAGTTTGAACGGGTTACCTGGGTTGTATTCTCATTTCCGTTCATGATGGCACTAAACTCTGCGTCCAGATCTGGAACGAAATCCCCTTTTAGATTCTTCTTGTACCCAAGGAGATAATTCGTTGAAGGATCGGTTTCATAGCAGTCATCATGGTACTCTCTGGTGCATTCCTTGCAGTGCTCTTCAAAGTCCAGGTCGATTCCATGCAAATCTATCTCTTCTAACAGCCATTCTGGCGCCGTTGTATCCACGACGCCCGTGATTGGTGACTCTGAGGAGACTGTTATCCCGTAATGTAAAGTCTTCATGCCTCCACCCCCGCGCACTCTATCACCCGGATAGTCTTTGGTACCATGATTTCTTTTTCTACGACCTTGCATGAGTCCACAAGCGTTTTGAATACCGATATGCACTCATCCACCTTTGCATCGAACTCTTTAACGAGATCGTACCTGTTCCTGAGTGAATCATCTTCCCAGTCCTCGAAGTCCTGCTCCATGTCCATGCCTTTGCCTGGTTGTGTGAACACCTGGAACACGGGACTCTTGAGTAGCGTTAATGTTCCATCGCAGCCGCTCATCTTACATGGCTGTTCTGTTTCGTACCAGGTCAGCTTACCGCAATTATCACATTGAGTCTTATAGCCAGGATCGTTTTTCCCGCCCTGGTAAAGTACGAGATACCCGCCAGAACGGCCATTGAAGCCTATCTGGTACCTGTAATCATTCGTGACGCCAAAGTCCTTTATGATACCATTGATTTTGTCATAGGCGCCAACCGCCTGTATTATTTCATATGCTCTATTCTCCTGCTCGCGAGTCAAACCGAGTCTATGTAATTTAATGTTCCTTGCATAGCTTGTCGATCTATTCCACGAGTTCATTGTATCATATCTGAAATGCTTGCTCAGGAACTCTATTATCTCTTCGCGAGTCAGTTCTGGATGTGTGTTCATTGATTGTTCTCCTTCTGGCTCTTTCCAGCCAGTTTTTAAGGGGACTCAATTTCCTGAAAACGCCTGATTTCAGCACCGCAGTGCGAAATCTGGCCACGATCAAAAAGGAGCTATGGACCGCTGATGATGGCGCACGGCCTTGCCGAATCTGGCTTTACATTCAGGCTCCCAGGCAGCCTGATGAGTCGTGTAAAATCAGTCGTCACGACCGTATCTATTTCCACCCAGTTTGAATTGATGATCTTTCTTCCGCGCCTTGTCTTGTAATGGCCGAAAAAGTCTGCAATCTCTCTACGCTCAGGATTGCCCAATTTCTGTACACACTCATCGTGCACATGGACGTGGAACCCCCGGCTGCCCGAATCAACATACAGAAGCTTCCTGAACCCCAGGTCATCCTTCAATATCAACATGAGCTTCTCACTCTGTTTCTTCGCTTCCCTGAGCGTGGGTTTTTTCAAATGATCATAGTCAATGTCAAATACAAGGTCTGAACCTGTCCAGCTCTTTTTCTTATCTTCCATGGGATACGCTGCCGGATCTTCGTACTTTGATGAAGAGAAGTAAACGTGGTCAGGCGCAGTCTCAATGAGAAAAGTCCGGAGCTTCTGTACTGATGAAAATGCCCTGTGCCTCAGCATCTTTTCCCCATTCTTCCTGAACCCGAACTCCCTGTTTACAAAGTCCGGCGGCTCATACAAAGGTGCTTTCATATAAAAGTCGGAAATCTGCATATTCTATACCTGCTTTTGCACCACTCGCTTCTTGTTCTCCACCCATACCTTTCTCCTGTAATACACCAGCGGATGTTCTATCTTCTTACACAGCACCCTTCCCGGGCAGTTGCCATTGGTTACCATGGTCGCGCATGCCGGGCATGTGTAGGTTATTCCGGATGCACCGTTGATGTGACTGATCTGATAGTTGGTGGCCTGCTCCTTGAAATCCGGTGATGCTTTGAATATCTCTGTCACATTATCGGGCGCCATCCCGATATTGAGCAGGAATGACGTCATCGCGAAGCGCATTGTATGGGATAAGTTCACATTTGCCTGGACATCCGTTATTGCGGTGCTTATACACGGCGGGAAACAGTCTGGGATCACTTCGCTGAATCCCTCCTTGCTGAAACCCTGCTTGCTCGTGCGGGTATTGATTATCTCCCGTACTTCGGCTATGTACGGTTCCAGAGCCACCTGAATATCCTTTGGCACTTCATGAGGCAAACCGGATTCCACCTTCTGCCTCACGGCTTCTTCCATCAGGCGCGCTAAATCATCTCGCGATATCATCAACGTGCCCTGCTTGACAGTCCGGTTTAGCAATTTCCACTTTGGTTCATGCAAGACATGTGCGCACCGGATGTAATCTGTGAAATGCATGGAGACATTCATCATATCATCGAATCTGATACTTATGCCAAAATCTGCCGCCAGTTCCTTTAATAATACGGCACTCTTGAGCGCTTTGATATGTTCGTATGAGGACTTGGCTACGGCGAGCGCATATCTCTTTGTTATGTAGTTATTATTGATGCATGAAACGATCATCCTGGCAATCGGATAGGCCAGAAGCTCCTTCTCTGCTGCCAGTTTATTATATCTCCTGTACTTCATGACGCCGTCCTTCAAAGCCTCAAGTACTCTCTCTTTTCCGGTTGATCTGATGCTTTCAAAGGTTGCTTGTGTGCACAGGTCATTTGAGCCAATATCCGACTTTCCCAAATATTCCATGGCGCCGGAGGTGCAGGGAATATTAGCAAAGTCGATGATGTCCATTATAACTTTTTCCTAATTCTTAACCACAACCTGATTATCTGAATTACGATATAAGTATTACTATTGCAATATTAACTTCCCCACGGTAAAATGCGGTATAACCTATTAATGATATTAAATTTTATTCTTCTGTTTCATCAATCAGCTCTGGAATGTAAACTTTCTTGAGTGGCAGAAGCCCTTTATACATAGAATTAAACTGCTCGTAGTGTTCAAGTATCAAGGAAACCAGTTCATCCCCATCAATGAGCCGAAGATTGCTTTTGCTTTTTGCAAAATTTATAGCTTGTGAAGTAAACTTACCCAATGTTACAAGAAGTCCATATTCTCCTGAAGCAACTTTGCCATAAAGGGCAGAGACAATTGGATCGCCAATGCTTCCTTCACTGCTTTTTACCTGAACCTTGACTATTGGGGGTACAAAACCAAGCTCGTCCTTATGCGCAATGATATCTATTCCGCCATCGGGGCCTTCTGGAGAAATTCTCGTCTTATATTCCATTGTTTCAAGCAGATGAGCAACAAAGTCCGATAAAGGATGCCCTTTTAATTCCTGTGCCAATTGCTTGAGGATAAAATCACGGGTATTTTCTTCAATATTCTTCGATACTTCTACTACCGTAACGTCCTTTTTAACCGGAGTGGGCTGGATTTCTCCCTCAAGTGCTGATAAAAACTCATCTGCATAGGTTTTGACCTGAAAAAAACTCATGGCTGACCCTATTTCATAAAGAGCACCTTGTGAGAATTTTGTTCGAGATATCTCTTTCAACCATTTGACAGGTCTTACATGTGGATAGCCCGGCTCCTTCTTTGAATCATATTTATAGTCGCCTGCTATTTTTCCTATATGAATCTGCCTGTCTCTTTTGGAAGGGTAAATGACAATATCTCCGTTCTTCATTTCGTGAACAAATCTGAACAATTGACCTGCATTATTTGAAACCGCACCAGCCGTTTTTTCCGGATATTTCTCACGAACTGCTGACTTAAATGCTTCCCTGTCAGTATCGAGTTTTGAAAGATCACCCATTGAAGCCCAACCCAGCCCTATGCAATTATTCTTCAAAAAATGAGTATCAGCATCGCCAGTTTTACCCCCATGTATTCCCCAAACCGTTATTTCATCATTTGGCATATTGGTATTCTCCTTTGGATACTTTTACATGCTTTGCTTTCATTATATATTTTGCCATTTAACAAAAGATAAAAAAAGAACGTGAAAAGATTGCCACGGTCAAATTCTTTGTTATGCTATTTTTGTATTATTCAATTAAATACACCCCTTATCTTCCTCGGCACGATTCCCAGTTCTCTTGCCAGCTCTGCCGTCTCTGGATCGCTCACGCGCTCCCATGTCAGATTTACCGCTGACTTCAACTTACCCCTTGGTATCAATAACTTCTTTCCGTGGTACTCTATTATCTCATAGGGAAACGCACTTTTTTCTGATGCTTTCGCCAGCGCATGCAATTTTTTCTCGTTCTCAGGTAACATTAATCCTCCTCCAAGAGCATGATTGTAAGAATAGGTTCCGCATTATCTCCAGGGCCGGAGATCGCCTTGAGATCCACAGTTTCCATCTTTGGATTCCCTGCTTTCGAAGGCATCTGGAAAATAGTCTTGAAATAGAGTATCTGCGCCGTATCCTTCTGCGATTCTGCCACGTCTATATTTGACTTTTTCATTTCCCTGGCGCTGAAGGAGAACATTGTAAGAACATCCCATAATCTTCCCTGCATGTCCTGGAAGCCTTTGAGGCTCTCCGGCGGCTCGATGTACCCATTCCATAATGCTTGTGTGACCGCTGTTGGATACACTATACCGGCTTCTTTTGCAGTTTCAGTGACATCCACAAGCACTCCATCTTCGATTGCCTCGGCGCGAGTGTAGACATCAATTACATCTCCGAATACACTTTTTGTCGATTGAACCCCTTTCTCAGCTTCAATATCCACCAGGGATGGCATTTCATCTTTAGGTGCATCTATGGGTGGCTCGGTCTTTGGCTTTATTGGTGGCTCAAATGGCTTCGAGTAATCCCCAGCTACTATCCAATTGGTATATGAAGACAGATTCTCCTTCCGGATGATAGACTGGCTGAACCCCGGTTTGTTCATATTTGTGAATAGGTGTTCATTATAGAGAATAATAGGATCATCCGCACCGCAGGCATCCTGCACGATATCGAACCCTGGGACTTTACTAGCAGCAATCATCTCGCACAGTTTCTGACGGCTCTCCTGTCCGACTTCATTCCTTCTCGCCCAAACATATATTGAATGGGTAATGCCACGGGCTGACAATGAGACTATCTCCCACCCTGGACAGCCTTTCTTATGGTTGTGATCATCTAATAGCAGGTACTGGCCGCCATTTGATATGCCCATTGTGTAGTGATGCTTCAGCGCAGGTTCTTCCATGAAGGGCTCCAAATCCACGATCTTGCCTGCATAATAAGCGGCAAGAACCTTCTTGCAATGTGGACATAGATATGCAGATACACATTGGAAGTCCATGGGAATTATGTCCCTCTTGTTCATGTTGTAAAAATATATTCTATTGTTTTTTACTTCAATCATTCCCTCACTCCTTCAGTCATCATTATTGACAAAATGCTGCCATTCGCACTGACAACCCGGCGAATTGTCGGCACAAAAACTATGTGGGTTGCCGCACATGGTGCTGTACGGGCACGCATCTCGCGTTTCTTTGCCGCGATTAATCTTCTCGTCAAGCCTCTTGCTGGCCTCAACCAGCCATACCGTTCCGCCTGCCTGGCAGACCGCCTGGTGTATGCTGCCATTGTTTTCCATTATCCCAACTCTGCTAGCTCTGGAACGAGTGTCAGGTTCACTTCTTTTATCTCTTCCTGGCATTGCGGGCAAAAGTATCTTGGAGCTCCGTTATTCTCCGCATTGAGATCGTATTCAATCTCCTCGCCCATGTTCATAACTCCATGTCGCTCTTCCGTCACTTCGACATGGCTAATCTGAGCGAAGCAATGCGGGTAGTTAATAGTTGGCTTTTCGCCCAACCCTTTGAGAATTGGTGGAAGATCTTTCTTAACCATGCATTACACTTCTTTTCCCTGTGCCCAGAACCTCACGTACCTTCTGTGCTTCGCTTATTATCTCCTCCATGCTGCTAAGACCTGGGAGCGGAATTCTTCCAGGCTCTCTGCGGGGATTCCGGGCATCCAATACATCCGACTGTATCGTCTGAGCATAGTGCTTCAGTTCGTCTATCTGCTTCTGGATGTTTTCAGGCAATTCTTCATATTTCATAATGTTCTCCGTTCAGTTTCGAAATTTTACTGTTTTCTGTTTCCTGAACACGCCAGATTTCAGCACCGCAGTGCGAAATATGGCAGCATCGAACTTCCCTTTTGCCGTGTTTCAATATCCTTAAACAGTGCCTTGGCTCATCATGCTTTGTTACAGTTTCACTATCCGCTTTCTGAAGTGTGCTAAATTAGAAAGTTTGCTACTGGAGTGCGCCCTATGGAGATCTTTAAAATAGTGGATTTATAGTTTATATCTGCGATTAAAGGTCACTGACCAGCCAGAATGAATTTCGACGCATCATGGCACTGATGCTCGTTGGTTTTACATTCTTTCGAATTGAGGTATTTTGATTTCTTCTTCATGTGGATTATTTTTTCTGATTTGATTCCATTTTCTTTAAAAGATTCTATTGGTTTATCAATAATTGTATTATTTCCAGGATGTTTTTGTCTTATTTCATTCATATGTTGAACTCTTTTCAAAATCAAATCTTTTTTGCCAATATCATGTCTTGAAAAAATATCACCACGTATATACTGAAGAGCATTCTCAGCTATCTTTTCCGCATCATTTATTTCATCTGATATTCCAACTAAGGCTATTGATCTAGAAGAAGTAGTATGAATGACACCATTCTCATCATTTAATTTTGCTGTGAATGGAATTGCCCCACTTTTTTCAATACCTTTTTCATCAATATAGATTATTTTATCTTTTTTAACTTGTTTTGTACCATAATATTGTGGGACTGCATATTTGCATACTGTTGCTTTTTTAACGAAATCAATTCTATTAGCTGACAAATTACCATCGACTATATCCCAACAGATATCAAGAAAATCTGATTTGAGCAGTGGTATAACATTCATAGCTTCTGGATCTCCAAATCTTGCATTAAATTCAATGATTTTTAATCCCTCAGCAGTCAGCATGAATTGACCATATAATATTCCTTTATATTCGCGTCCTTCGTTTTTCATAGCCTTTACAACATGTTCAATTATACGAACTCCCTGATTGTATTCTTTTCTATTTAGAAAAGGAAGTAACCCATCTTTTTGAGAATACGATCCCATCCCACCAGTATTAGGTCCGATATCACCATCATATGCCCTTTTATGATCTTGAACAGCAGGCATTGGTACTATATGCTTGCCGTCAACAAAACATTGTAGTGTAAATTCTTCCCCATCAAGTTTTTCCTCTATAAGAACTTTTGAATAATTTCCAATTTTATCTTGAATAATTTCTGTTGCATAATCAATTGCATCTTTTTTGGTTTTAAGTTGTTCACCTAAGATTTTTACACCTTTGCCACCAGTTAAGCCAATCGGTTTAATTACTATTTCTTTATCGAAATTTACTATAAAATCTTTTGCATCTTTTATTTTATCAAAAACCTTATATTCAATTTTTCCTTCAATGTTATTTTTTTCTAATAAATCTCTTGCAAATTCTTTTGACATCTCGATTTGTGATGCAGCCTTTGTTGGACCTACAGTTGGAATACCATATTCCACAAGTTCATCTGTAATACCCGCGCCCAAAGGATCTTCCAATCCAACTACGGCAATATCAATTTTTTTAGCCACAGCCCATTTGGCTATATTGTGAACATCAGTTTCAGGAATAATATTTACATCTTCACATAACTTCATTATGCCAGGATTTTTATTGTTCATTGCTGCAAAAAGTTTTGCTTGGCTTTTTGCTAAAGCCCAAGCGATGGCATGTTCTCTACCACTGCCACCTATAATAAGAACATTATTTTCGACCATGACATAACTCCTTTATTTTTATAAACATAATTTCTTGAACAACCATTTTTTATTTCCTATTAGTTTCTTTTATAATTACAAATATCACCCAGTTGTCTATAACTAACAATAAAGTTTACGATAATTTTGTTTGTTTTGTTTCTCTGTCCAATTTTTCTCTAATAGCTTCATTTATAAATTCTTTTAGAGTAATATTTTTATCAAAACAATGTTTTTTTAAAATATTAGGATTTAATATATCTATAGTCGTTCGACTATAATTTTGCATATCTTGATTTACCATTTTATTAACCTCATTAATTATATCTATGTGTGTAGGTGCGCATTATATGTGTGCATTCCAATATGTAAATATGTATGTGTGCATTCCAATATGTAAATATGTATGTGTGTATGCCTATATGTGAATTATTAAGTTTATAGTATATATATTTTACTGAATTATTTTTAATGATTAAAATATATATTATGAAATTATAACATCATAATAATTTTAGCAAACTTTTTTTATGCTTTCTATTATCTCTTTTTGAAGGTGATTTGGAATTTTATTGAATCCTTCTAAAGGCATCAGATGTGCAATTTCAGATAGTGCCTCTTTATCTTGAGGAAATTTTAATAAGAGTTCTTGAACTTCTTTTGGAAAATTATCATAATATTTGATGATTTTACATGCAACAATACTTCTTACTAATTTATTGGGTTTCTTTTGGATGTCAAAATTATGAATAAATAATGATTTTAAATTTTCAGGTAATTTTAGATAATTTTTAGCGATTACTTCGGCCAAAATAATGTCTAAATTGAAAATATCCCCATATCCATCACCAATATAAGATTCATATCCAAAATAAAGATTTGAGTAATCTAAAAAAAAAGATTGAGAATTAACTGATATTTGATTAAAGTTTTTAGCTATTATTTCGAAAATTATTCTTAAAAATTCCCTGTTATTGAAAGGAGTTCTGCAATTTTCTATAAATTTGTTAAGCATATTATCTCTTGCCTTTGGTGAAATAATATCAAATTTCTTCTGCAAAATTTCTGCGATTTTTAATTTGTATTCATAACCATAATCTTGATTTATTAAGTCAATCAATAGTTTTTCTCTTAAGTCAGAATCAGTTTCATCAAACTTTGAAGAGAGAATATCTATTAGCTGGTCCATTGATCCAGACTTATGCATCATAATCAATTGATTTTTAAGAGCTGTCTCCATATTGTTTATTATAACTTCCAAATACATATAGGTTTTTTGTTTTTTCATAACGCTTGATTTGGTGGTTACCAAACCCACCTTGAAACCATTGATAACTTTTTTTCACCTATGTAAGATATGCAACCGAAGAAAGATTTTCTTTTATTCCATGCTGTAAATCTCAATGAAGGTCGTGGATATTATGCCAATGGAGAACTCAAAAAGTATTATTATTGTCATTGTTTATTCATATTCTGTTTTACTCCTTCACTCCATATCATATCCTTCTTCTTTCAGCATCTTTAACGTGAAATCGCGATAACTAAGCCACTTTGCCGGGTCGAACTCCGTTGCATCCTGATAGTCGATGCCTTCATCTATCGCCTCTGACTTCGCATCCATCAACTGCTGCATGTACTCGTCTATCGTGCCCTTCGCCCTGAGCAAGTAGATACGAGGCTTCCTGGTCTGCTGAGGTCTCAGGATCCTGCTGTATGCCTGGATCTGCTTGCTTGGCGTCCAGGACGTATCAGCGATGATGACCACATTCGCCTGTGGGATGTTGAGTCCAGTCTCGCCGCAGGTAGTCGTCGCCAACAGTACATGAGTGCCGTTGTTCTTAAAATCGTTGAGAACCATGTTCCTGTTTTTGATTCCCTGCGAACCGATGAATACATGAGACTTAATTCCCCTTGTCTTGAGTTCCTGCTGCATGAGCTTCTGGAAATCAGGGCGCTCCGAGAAGACGATGATCTTCTCTTCCCTGGAAAGGGCTTCTTTTATCAGGTACAATGTTCTCTCCTGTTTCGTGGTGATGCCGCCCGGCCAGAGGCAGTGCTCGTTATTTGTTTTCTTTGATTGCGGAATGGTGCTTGCGAACTGCAGTTGTGTCAGATGTGCCAATACAACCATCTGGTCAATCTTATGGCCCTCAGGGCTTTCCTTTTCCAGCCGCAATTGCTCCTTGAACCATGCAGCGAATTCATCAAGCCAGTGCTTGTAATGCTTCACCTGCTCCGGTGACATCTTGATGAGTTCTGTGGATATCTCAGGCTTCGGGATCGTCACAAAAGCTGCCACCTCTGGCTCTTCTCTCTGGCGCCGTATGATCTTTGGCGACATCATCGCCCACCACTTTGCCGTATCTTTTATCTTCGGCATCTCCTTGGACTTCATGCCTTTGTCCAGTGTCTGCTCAAACTGCGGCGTCACCCATTCGATGGATATGAAATCTTCCTTGAACTGCCGGGTGCCTGTGGTATAGCCGCTTTTGTACCCGCGTTCGCTTGTCTGCTCGATCGGATTGTGGTAACCGTAAGGATTCAGCTCAGTGCCATCTCCCCAGCCAAAGACGAGAAGACTGAAGATATTTCGTGGATAGTTGGCTATCGGCGTGCCGGTGCTGAGAAGTTTATATCTGGCTTTCAGCATCCTGACAGCCTTTGCCTGCTCGCTGTCCTTTGCTTTTATTTTATGGGCTTCATCCACAGCAATGAACTGGAACCTGCGGCGCATTGCCTTCGCAAAGGTCTTCCTGGTATGCTCGTTCAAGGGTTTCCAGAGTTTGTTGTAGGCAATCAGGTTGAACTTCTTAAGTTGTTTCAGGTCCTTCTCAGATTCAATAACCTGATAGTCTGTTATGTTAAGTTCCCCGAACTCTTTTATGAACTCTTCTTTCAGCTTTGGCTCAACGATTATCAGATTGTGTTTTGTTCCATAGAGTAAAGCCAGCGCAATGATGCCACGAGTCTTACCCAGTCCCATGGACCAGCAAAGAAGGTTAGTGTTTTTCAGGCTCATCCTGATAACATCATCCTTCTGGAAATCCCAGAGCCAGTCGATACCCAGAGTCTTAAGCTGCTTCTCCCTTGCTTTGTAGAGATCGGGATACATCGACCTGATACCGTTGTGCTCATTCAGGCATATCCATTCGCCATCCTTCCTGATATACTGCTCAAACGGTGTGAGCTGCCTCTCCAGCCAGCGCTTCTTCTTCATGACCCATGTTGTCACCTGTGGATCCAGCGATGCATCCAGGTTCGCAGCACGCAGGTCGCTTATCATGTTCGGTATGAAGCCTGAATTGTTAAGAATATGTTTTCTTCTGAACCTGACATCCGATTCCTGTGTATATTCCTTGAGTCCATCATTCCACTGCTGTCCCATTCCATCCAGATACTGCCGGACCTTGAGTGCTTCGAGTAAATTAGAGGATTTGATTACCAGCCTGGATGAGTCCGGTGCTAGCGCCACCTTAACTCCCACATGCCCGCTATCTGGCAGCGGCAGATCGGGTTCGGTGACTGTTATCTGCTGCGTTATCCCTTTCTGAGGTCTCGGATGCTGCTGGAAAGCATTGTCTATAAGGCTCAGTTCTTCGAGTGCCTCATTATAATGCTGTGTCCTTTTCCATTCATCCAGGACGACGTCCAGATCGCCAAGTTTCGTGATTGTATTAACGAAAGCACTCTTACGATTGTAATGGTGAAACTTGGTGCGATAAATGACAATGCTGCAAGGCCATGCTGTGCCCGCATCTTTCCAGACTTCTGCCGGCATATCCACTCTCATTACCAGTTCTGCGTGCTCATTTACCCATTTCTCGAAGGTGTAGGTACTCTCATTTGTGAAGTAACCCATTGGCAGCACGGCAGCCACATATTTTGATGCGTTCCTGATGGCGATTTCCAGCGCTGCGATATGCGACTGGATGCTTGAGTTGGGTCCAAGATCTCCCCAGCTGGCATTTTCAAGCGGGATGTTCTTCTGTTCCAATTGCATCGAGAAAGGCGGGTTGATCAAGAAGTAATCTCCCTGGATTGTTGGATGGTTGATCAGCGAATCCTGGATTATATGTGCATCAGGCCAGAGTCTGGCAGCCATGTGATACGCTTGCTCTTCCAGCTCTATGCCTGTTTTCAGGCATGATGGCGAAAGATATCGAAACATCCCACCGATACCGCAGCTATTGTCAACGACTAATGCCTTTTTCTTTGTTTTATCAAGGCCAAGTGCTGCTGTTATGAACCGAATTATCTCTTTTAGGGTGAAGAACTGGGCATAATTCGCTTCCCTCCGCCTTGCCATATCCGCAAGTCCTCGGTCTCCTTCAATCTTTACGGTCTGGCCGAGTGTCTTGTAGGTATCCAGTATGTATGCTCTATCAAAAGCCCCAGGATGAGAACCTGCGACAGCTTTCCATAAAAGCTCATTGGGATTGCCTTCAATCTTAAATGCAATATCTGGCAGTTTGCCTGGCTCTGCCTGCTCCTTGCTAAAAATCCTGGACGATTGCAGGCGGGAATAGTCTTCGTAACACGATATATCGGGAAGTGTATAGTCTGCTGGTGATAATTTCTCAACCGTTTTCACTGCGACTGGCTCAAGAGATGGAGTCACCGGAGCTTCCAGCGCCGGGACCTGCGCCGATATGGTTATTGTGTTGATATTACTATTACAATATTGTTTAACCGTTGTGAAGGTATCCAGGGTAGTTTGCATTGCCATAAGGACTCCTAAAAAAACAGATTACAAATTCTGATTACTACGCTTCGTGCTATCCCAGAATCTCTCGGCGCTCATCACCAGCGCATAGACGTGTTTACACGGCATCTTCGAGCTTATCCCGCGGTTTATAAAATCCTCACAATTGCATCTACCCCGGCCAGCACCTTTATCAACATCTACCTCGAACTTTCTTCCATTATGGGATGTACATATCCAGCCATCACCATCCGGACTGGGTTCGAAAGACATTTCTTCGGATGTGGCTCGCATGATCCTGTCGCTTCGGTGCTTGCTATTTGTAGCATCAAAAATCAG
>JAGFND010000067.1 GCA_021409285.1 Candidatus Methanoperedens sp.
CCTTATGGTAAAGCCCACAACGCTCAGGGAAGAGCTGCTCTCCAGGGAGAAGCAGGTGAACAACTCAGGGATATGAGGGAAGCCAACGCAAAGGTGAGAAGGGGGCACCTTGCAAAAATACATGGACAAAGTACAACTTAGATATTCGAGAGATAAAGAGGGATAAAAAACATCTAAGTTGATACGGCGAACCTACCGAAAGTGGTTCTGAGTGGATTTTTATAGAGCCATGCATGTATATAATTATATCATTTTGATATCATATCAAAGTCTCTAACTAACATTATATAGCATTCCGTTACTTTTTTCCAAGAATAAGACTATTTGAAGACTGAGGGTAGCGCAGAGCCGGAGTCACTATATTCGGTCGGGTTTAAGGCCTCTGGATAATCTTGGCGATCCTTCCTGTAGGATACTACAATTTTACAATAAAATTGTAGTGTATTATTTTTTATGGATAAGTTATTTATTCTTTTTTTCCTGTCGAGTCTTTGGTTGCCATGACCATTCTCCTCGTTCTTCTGCATCAATGATAGCAAGTATAAATCGTAATGAATCATTAGAATTATAAGCGGTAATAAAAGAAAACAACTCTTGTGACTGTTTATGATAAATATGGATTATGCGATCAAGCTCAAATACATTCATCTTACCCGCATAAAACTCTCCAAATGATTCATAAATATATTTTTGTAATTCAGCTAATTTCTTTTGGTAGTACTGATCAATACGAGCGCGTTCTTCTTTCCGTTCGGTTTTTGTGAGTTTTTTATCTGATACTGGTAAAAAGGGAAATGGTTTCATATTATAGCTTGCGAAATTTCATCCAATAGTATTAATGTATATTTTCCATTAGTCGTCCTTATGTAAATAATTTTGATAAATATCTTTCACATATCCCTCATTTATATGCATTACCTATATGCTGGACAGAAGTTATCCGGACTTTCTTGTTCTCATTGTCCACCGCATAAAGAACCCTATACTTACCAATCCTTAATCGATATGTATTACTTGGATATCCTTCCATGGGCTTCTAAATCTTTTTCAACTCTTTCATCGATTAGAACTTCGTATGGAGTTGGGTCTCTGCTCAATTATTTCAACTTCCATTTTAGGTTGTTTTCTTTATTCGAGATTTAAATTCTTCTTTTGAAATCCCTTTAAAATTGGCAAGGCGGCGATAATGTTCTTTGATATGTTCCGCGCTTATGTCCTCAATGGACACCTTGTTCATAAGCATATTTATAACATCATCGAATGTCCAATCACCGAATTTATAATCCGATAACCTTTCTTTTGTTCTTTCATTTATTGTAATGGTTGTTGGCATAATTAAAACAATTGTTTTAATTGATATTAAAGTTAATACTTATTCTTTCTGGATATTGAATCCTATATTATCAGTCGAATCCTCTGTTGTTATTTATTTCGTGACAGCCAGCTTTGTTTGCTGCTATCATGCCCGAAACCATATATTTCCTAAAAAACTCCATAGAATCTCTAAATTTTTTTACTTCATCGATTTCTGGCAGAGATAGTAAAAGTGCTTCTGCCGCTGTAGCGTCCATAACACTGTACATTATTTTTAAGGCACGTTCTTGATTAAGAACTTTTGTTAGTGCAGAAAACAATGAAATTTGTTTTCATTGAAGCATTTTTAAATATATAACGTATTTTCATAAACAGTGCATTTGAAAATCCCCCCTGCCCCGGATCACCTTAATTGCAAAATAACAAAGGAAGTAAATGTCATATATTACCAGTTATACGCAGTTCTGACGAGGACTTTACTAGAAACCAATATGTATAGGCAATATAATCTACATTCCTTCAGATCTCATATAATTGTTTCCATAAACTTGATCTCGCCAATTCCACATGCAAAAATAAACCTCCTTGTTTCACCTCATTCGCCAATCGGCCACCATCCATGCCACCAATCGGGAAGCTTGGTTCCCACGCCGCAGTCCAAACTCTCCCATCACTTCCGATCACAAATACATCGAGACTTGTCGGCACTCCTTGATACTGCGGTCACTGGGGCGCCAGGCGCTGCCCGACCTTCGTTCAATTCCCACCAGCCGTGCCAGCCATCGGTAAACGTCGGTCCCCATGCTGCTGTGTAGATATGACCGTCTGTGCCAACAACAAAGGCATCTAATATGAATTGCGGGAACAAGGATTGAGGGATTGGAACGGTCATTTCTTAGGAAGAAGTATATGCATGGTCGTTCCGATCCCGATTTTGCTTTCTGCCCAGATCTTCCCATTATGCGCATCAATGATATTTTTGCATATATAAAGCCCGAGACCAGTACCGCCATATTTTCTTGTTGCAGAGGCATCAGCCTGGTAAAATCTCTGAAAAAGATTAGGAATAAGATCTTCAGCGATCCCTACACCAGTATCAGTTATTGTTATATGTAAATTTCCATCTTCATCAATGGCATTCACATTTATCTTACCGCCTGAATCTGTGAATTTTATAGCATTATCCAGCAAGTTTATGAACACTTCAGTAAGCCTGTCCCTGTCTCCCAAAATCCGGATATCATCCTTAAAATCCTTTGCAAGAGTTATATTTTTTCTTGCGGCCTGGACTTTCATATCTGCCATGGAACTGGATATTATTTCATCTATAGATACCGGTTTTGGCATCGCCTTTACTTCTGTTTTGCCCATTTGCTGGATGCTCAGGAACAAAAGACTATCTATTAACCTTGTAAGCCTGTCCGTGTTCCTTATTATGGCTTCAAGTGATTTCTTCTGGATAGGTGTCAGAGTTCCTATTTTTTCATCATATATAAGCTCACTGTATCCGCGAATGGAGACAAGAGGCGTTTTTAATTCATGTGAGACGTTTGACAGGAACTCACTTTTCATCCTGTTCAGGGATTCAAGCTCATGATAAGCTTTTTGCAGTTTTCTTAAAGATATTTTCGATTCCTGGTACAATCGTGCATTTTCAAAAGCCACACCGATCTGGCCGCCGATCGAGGCCAGCACATCGATATCATCTTTTGAAAAGATCCTGCGTTTCCTGCTTGCAAGGTTCATTGCCCCTATCACTTTTCCTTTGGCAAGTAGAGGCGTACTCGCAAGCGTAATGAATCCTTCTTTTTCAAGTGAGGGTAAAAGGTAACGGCTGGGATACTGATCTATGTCAATGATATAAGGCTTCTTCATTTTCACAGCTATGCCCGAAATCCCCTCACCGATCTTAATATTCGAAACAGCTTCAGCAAAATCCAAAGAAATGCCAGAAGATGTCTTCAGCTTCAATATATTTTGATCATTGTCAAGCAAATATATTGCTCCGGCATCTGATGACGTAACCTGGATCGTTTTGGCAAGAGCTTCTCTAAATATCTCATCAAGATCAAGCGACTGGCTGACCACCCTATCTATTTTAAAAAGTGTTTCCAGTCTCTGGTCATGATACTTCAGTTCTGAAAATAAACGTGCATTCTCAACAGCCACCCCGATCTGCCCTCCAATGGATGAAAGAAGATCTAAATCCTCTTTCAAGAATACCCTGTGCTGACGATTTGACAGTATCATTGCACCAACTGTCTTTCCTTTTGCCATGAGGGGTACACCGGCAAGAGAGGCTATATTATCCTTTTCCATAAGCGGGAGCAGTTCCTTATTGGGATAATTCTCAATGTCCATGGTTATGGGCTTGCCCGACATTATTGCCATTCCCGATATTCCCTGCCCTTTTTTAAGTTCTGAAGCAGCTTCAGCAAGGGAAATCGAGATGCCGGTATAGGTTTTAAGGTTAAGGGTCTCCCCATCTTCTTTAAGTAAATATATCCAGCCGGCATCCGAAGAGGTTACCTGAATGGTTTTAATGACAGCCTCTCTTAATAGTTCATCAAGATCAAGTGACTGACTTACCACTCTATCGATCTCAAAAAGGGTTTCAAGGGTCTCATCATGTTGCTTCAGTTCCTGATATAAATGGGCATTTTCGATAGCGATTGCAACCTGGTTCGCAATGGTCTGACAGATATTGATCTCATCTTCGGTGAATATCTTTATTGACTCAAAATTACTCAAATGCATTGCACCGAGGGACTTCTCTCCAAGGACAAGGGGGACAAAAAGGATGGACTTCATATTTAACCTGTTGACCATTTCCAATTCATGTGTGCTTAATTCAGCTCGTGATGTATCCTGCACCAGTACATATCGCTTTTCCATGTAAGCTGCATTAAGGTTTCGGCAATCTTTGAGATTGACAACTTCTCCTGTAGTTGGCATAAAATGACATTGGGGGCAGTATTCAGAAACTACTGTCCCATAATCCTTATTTTCTTCTATGAGAACTATAGAACAATATGAGACATTTACAATTCTAACGGCTTCCCTGACAGCGATATCAAGGACTTTGGAGAGGTCAAGACCGCTTGAAATGCTCTGGTTTGTCTTTATCAATCCTTCCAGTTCCAGATTTTTTTTATTAAGGTCTTTTGTTCTTTCCTTTACTTTAAGGTCCAAACCTTCATACAATTCTTTCAATTTCTGTACCATTATGTTGAATGACTGTGCAAGTTCTCCTATTTCATCACTGCTTTCAGGTTCGATATGCACTGTCAAATAGCCTTTTGCCACTTTTTTCGAAGCAATCGAAAGCCTGATGAGCGGCCCGGTATATTTTTTCCCGATAAGATAAGCAAGAGACACCACAATAAAAAGATAGATCAGACCCAACGCAAACGATCTCCATTTGGACAGAGTCACAGGGATCAATGCTTCCTGTGAATCCATTTTTACAACAATGCCCCAGTTTCCAGCCGGGATGTATGAAAATGCTGCAAAGACATCTTTTCCACGGTAATCAAATCCCCTGATTGTTCCTTTTTCTCCGCTGACAGCATGGATTGCAGGGATGGCAAGGCTTGAATTTAAAGGATATCGCAAATTGAGTGCTGCATCAGGATCATGGCGAAGCGGGTTCAAGAAAACGATTTCATTATCTCTTTTCTGAACAAGAAGAGTTTCACCGGTTTCACCAAGACCGGTATAATCATGAGTGACATCATATATGAACCTGGGCTGTACCCTGACGGCGATAACCCCCATGAATTTTCCTGATATCCTGTTTGTCAGAGGATGCGAGATCAAATATGCTGTAGTATTATTATAATTTTTAATCATATCAAGGAACAGCCCCTCTTTCCCTTTCTTGAAGAATTCCTCATCAGCGAGACTTTTGTTAATCAATATTTTTTCAGTTGAAGCAATAACCGTACCATTCATATCAAGAGCCGATATCTCGAAGAACTCCGGGATCCCATTCTTAACTCTGTGCAGGTTGAAATCAAGATTTTCTATATTCTTGCTATTTATTTCCTGCAAGAAATTCGAAGTTGCGACCTCGTTCACCTGTTCAATTCTGAAGTTCACAACGGTGGTAATATGAGTATTTTTTGCTTCTGCAAGTGCAGCCAGGTCATCAAATATCTTTTGTTCAAATGCTTTTTCTTCAGCTGAATAATTAATATAGCTAATAATAGCGTATGGCAGAACAGATATTAATATTGAGGATATTATTAACTTCTGGCTTATATTGAGACTTTTCACAAATCGATCATCTTTTTGATTCTCTCAATAAGATCTTTTCTTCCAAAAGGCTTGGTAATATAATCGTTTGCTTTGAGCACATGAAGCCCCAGCATTTTATCAATATCCTGATTCCTTACTGTTAACATTGCAATTGGTATATCTCCAAATGTTTGCCTTATTTTCTTGAATACTTCCCAGCCATCCATTTCGGGCATCATTATATCAAGCAGAATCGCATCAGGTGTTTCTACTTTAAGAAGCTCCAGGCATTCTTTTCCACTGTAAGCGGTCATCACTTCAAAACCCTCTGTTTCCAGAACAAGCTTTACCAGGTCTACAGTATCTGGTTCATCATCCACTATCAGTATTTTCTTACTCAATTCATTTACCTCCCTTTACCCAGAGTTCATTTTTTAACCACCACCAGTATTTGTATGAAACAGAAATGGCTATAATATTTCCAATTGTAAGCAGGGAAAAAAGGATATTAATGTGGCCATCATTTCCCTCGAAATATATCGACCAGCCTGCTGGAATAGCCAGTATTAAAAAAAGGATCGCAATAAAATAAAGTACATAATATTTTGGAATGCCCAGTCCTTCACCCATTCTTACACTGAGATGTGCTAAAACAATATAGAAAACAAAAATACCCAGAATGCCAATGAAAAAAAGAACAAAATCCAGTATCATTTTCCCCTCCTGGTCATTACATTATACAATCTGAAGCTTCCCGCTCCAAGGATCATGCTTCCAAGAGCAAAAAATAGATTCCCCTTGATAAAGGAGGGATATATATATTGCAATGTAAAAAAGATGTAGAATATGAGTGAAATTATGAAAAGGTAAGGATATGTTTTCCTTTTGAAAGTTCGCTCATAGAATAGCGCTATACTGTATGCTGTCAGAAATAAAAAGACGATTGAAATGATCCACAGGACTATAAGACCGATCATTATTTCTTCCCACCGAACATTTCCCTGAATATCTCAGCAGGAGGTTTTCTTGCCATTCCTGCAAGCACGTTTTCGTAACCTTTTATCGCGACTTTTACTTCTATTCCCTTGTTCGTTATCTCAAACTCGCGTATCTCTTTATCATGGTCGGAACCACGGGTTTTCAAAATGCTCAATGCTTTTTTCATCTGGCTTTCAACTTCAACCTGCCGCAACAATATGACCGTATCGACGCAGCCTGAAAGATCTTCAATGGTCAACCTGATCACGCCAAAAAGTTCCGGGATCTCATTTGTCAATAATGTTGTGATGCCATTTGAGGAAAAATGATCAACAAGAGAATGAACATATTCCCTTCTTTTTATTGCATCGGATAGGGCTATCACAAGATTTTCAATACCATCAAAAAAGATCCTTTTAACATTATTTTCCTTGATAAACTCCTTTATCATCACTCCATGTTCATCTGCATTGAACAGCGCTGGCGGGAAATATATAAATTTTACCATGTTTTTTTTCTGAAGGTCTTCGAAATCCCATCCGAAAGCCCTCGCGTTCCTGATTATTTTTTGAGGCCATTCCTCAAAAGAGATTATTAAACACGGCTCCCCGTTTTTTGCCCCCTCGTTGATGAAGTGCAGGCCAAAAATGGTCTTGCCAGTTCCTGGACTTCCTGAAAACAGGACAACATCATCCTTCAGGAATCCACCATCGAGCATCCTGTCCAGTCCTTCTACCCCGGAGCTTACACGAAGCTTTGATGCCGGCCTGTTGATATCCAATTCCGGAAGTAATCTCGGAAATACTGTCAGGCCGTTATCGGTTATCTTATAAGAATGTCTGCCCGGAATATACATTCTGCCGCGCATCTTTATGACTATCAGATGCCTCTCACTTTTATCACCAGTTATTGTTTCTGAGATATGTATTATGGCGTCAGAGAGATACCCCAGCGGATTCTCTTTCAGGCTATCGATAGTGAACTCACCTGTCAGAAGAACAAGCAAGTTCCAGCTTTTCATTCTTGTGAGGAATTCAAAAAGGAAAAGGCGCCGCTCGAAATCTTTTTCTTTTACTTCTGCAAGGACAGATACTGGATCTATGACTATTCTATTTGGCCGGCACATCTGTATTTTTTCCTCGACAAATTTCAGGACATCAGATGCACCTGCATTTAGCAGATCTTTCTCGATGTTAAAAAGTCTTATTTTCTTTTTTTCAAGCAAGGAATAATCAAAAAAAGAGTAGCTGGAAACAAAGCTCTCCATCATAGCAATGGGTTCTGAAATAGCTGAAATGAAAAGACACGTCTCACCTTCTCTTGCCGCATTGAAAAGTGATTGCATGACAAAAGTTGTTTTTCCCGCTCCTGCGGTCCCCGCGATGAGTACAGTCGATGGATGGTTAAATCCGCCATTCAGGACCTCATCAAGACCTTTTATCCCCGTCGGTACAGTCTTCATTCACTCTCCTTGATATAGGCTGCCTTGATTGATAATTTCAATCAGGACTCCTATAAGATTTATTTAAGCATAACACTATATATAATCTATACATTATACACATATTTTAACCGTTGATCAAATATAACCTGCTTCTTTCATACTGAAATGTCGTCCATCCCCGATTATCATATGATCAAGAACATCTATCCCGATTATCTTTCCTGCGTCTACAAGTTTCTTTGTTATCTCAATGTCCTCTCTGCTTGGGGTCGGGTCGCCTGAGGGATGATTATGCGCTACGATTATATGCGCTGCTGATTCTGCAAGTGCGGTCTTGAACACCTCTCTGGGATGCACGATATTGGCGTTCAGGGAGCCAACGGAGATCACTTCCTCTTTCAGGATCTGGTTCTTTGTATCAAGGCAAAGTTCAATGAAGCTCTCTTTTTTCTGCTCCCTCAATCTTGGGTACAACCTTCTATAGACATCTTCAGGCGAATTGATTTTTAGTTTTGTCTCTTCATGAAATGATTCAAGTCTTCGCGCTATCTCAAAACATGCCAGTATCTGTGCCGCTTTACTCTTCTTGATGCCGTGCATCTTCATCAACTGGGTATGGTTTGTTTGTGAAAGTTGTTTCAGGTTATATGTCGATAGTATCCTTTGTGAGAGATTTATGACATTTTCTTTCATCGAACCTGTCCTGAGGATTATTGCAAGAAGTTCAGAGTCGCTTAATGATTCAGGACCACTTTTTATGAGGCGCTCCCTTGGCCTTTCGTTTTCCTGCATGTCCTGAATTCGTATTTTGTTTTCCTGCATGGGCATTCGAAATCATTCTCCAGGATATAAATCTTTCTGGAGCAGTTCAATAAGGTCTTCTCATCTGTTTCCCACAAATTGTGCAGGTCGTGGAAATATATTCACCCCGCAATCTCGTTCGTGAGGTCACACCTTCCACCAGGAAATTATGACAGTGCTTGCATATCTGTTTTTTTATTTCAGCCGGGATCCTTACCCTGTATCTCATCCCGATACGCCGTGCAAGTTGCACATACCTGTTACTGCGGTCAGGATGTGTTTTGGATTCACTGTGCGCAAGCTCAAAAAGTCGATTAATGCGTTGAGATGCCATGTCCTTTGCCCAGTCCTTCTGTTTTTTGCGCATGACCTGTTCTATGATCAGGCTGTTACAAATAGATGACTGATTTTTTTTTCGTTATTGCTGTTTAAATGCACAACTTTTGGAGGCGGGAAACCGTTAAAATAGGTGGTTGAAGCGATTGTATAGGCACCAATATTTTCAGCATAAAGCAAATCATCAATTTGTAGATCTTCTGGCAGCTCATCGGCCAGGGAAATAGTATCGAAAGCGTCGCAAGTGGGGCCAAACGTGGCGCAAACTTTTGTCTCTCCGGCCTTGAAGGAATGCAACGGATAGTGCTGATGATCAAAAACTTGTCCTGAAAAAGTATGATAAACACCGTCGTTCAGATAATAGCATGTTTTTCCATCACGAACAGCTTTGCCAACAATTTTCGTGATCAAAGTACAGGCCGTCGCCACGATAAATCTCCCCGGCTCAGCAATGACCTGAACATCATCATTTTGGATAAAACGCTTTATTTCTGAATTCAATTTTTCAGCCAGGACGGCAAAAGATTTTACATCCGGTGTATATTTTACAGGAAACCCACCGCCAATATCTAATATTTTTCTTTTTTTATTTTCCTTACCAGTAAACCCTATATAATAATTTCTTAATTCTGCTTCCTTGAAAATTGAGGAGGCGAAATTCAAAGCTTGTGAATAGTTATCAAAATTATTGCACTGGCTGCCGACGTGGAAACTAATGCCTTCAACTCCAAGGCCCAAATTCAGGGCTTCGGCGATAAGATCAACTGCTTCTCCAGGATGGGCTCCAAATTTTGAAGACAGTTCAACCATAGAACCTGTATTGGGTACACGTATCCGCAAAATCAGACCAACATCAGGAGAGTGTTTTTTTATTTTTTTTAATTCTTCAATATTATCAAAAGTAACTAAAATCTTATATTCATTTAACTTGGCCAGGACTTCGGCAGGCTTGATGGTATTGGCATAGATAATTTTATTCCAAATAAAATCTTCCTGTTCTTTTTCTGACAAATGCTTGATATTATCATGAACCAGCATAAATTCAGGGAAAGAAGCCACGTCAAAACTTGCACCCATATCATACATAGTTTTAATAATTTCAGGATTGGGATTGGCCTTGACAGCAAAATATGCCTGCACATCTGGCAATTTTTCCCTGAATTCACGATAATTCTCCCTGATCTTTTCATGATCAATGATAAAAACCGGCGTACCGTGTTCCCGGGCAATTTTTTCTAAAATTTTATTTTGTTTTTCGTTCATTATTATATCCGATATTATTAACAATTACTAATTATTAACCTATAAAAAGAAAATTTTCAAATTGCCAGGGATCGGGATTGTATTTCGCTGCCGGATTTTCTTTGAAAAATATTTTACGATTTTTAAGTGGTGTCCAGTCTGACGGAGCGGAAATAAATTTTCCAAGATAAGGTTTGGCAATATCCAAAACAAAATCATGAGGCAGGTCGTCGGGCAATTTTATACCTTCTCGCGGCTTTTCAAGCATCCAGAGTACAGCAGCAACAATACCTGCAGCTACTTGAAGGGTAGTAGCGTTTTGGCCGGGAACGAAAGATCTGGCTTCGTCAATGCTCAAAGAGCTGCCCGTCCACCAGGAACTATAAGAATGCCCCATCAGGAGCGCTCCCAAAGTATCATCGCCAGATATGATTTCATCCCTTAGAATCCTGATCCTGGGCTGGAGTTCGTAATTCCGGCCGCGCAATTCACACAGCGAGGAAAGCGTTTCATGACAGGGCATATAAGCATAATTTACGGTAGGCCGGTAAATCGCCTTGCCATCCTCCCAGACAGTTAACCGGTCTGAAAGGCCAAATGCTTCACCATGGCGGATCATCATACCGACAATTTCTTCATCCGGTATCCAGGATCTGACCCATGTATTAATGCCCATTTGAGGCAAAAAGATCTGATTTTTAGGGCCGCACGGAGGTATATTGGCCAGGGGCGGCAGTTTCCGCTCATGCGTGCCCCAACCCATTTCAGCCGGAGCCGTCCCTTCTTCCCGCAATCCTTCAATGCTCCACGTCCCTACAAATTCATTAACCTCCTTTGGCTTATTGGTAATTTGAGTATCTCGCTCGCTACAATGGATCACCTTAATTCCTAATTTCTTCGCCAGTTGGGCAAAATCCCTGTTTTTTGCAAGATGGACTATTTCTTCTTCATCTCCCGGAGAAACTTTCTTATCAGCACATATGCGTGCAGCAATATCCAGCAAGGCTTGCTTGACGAAGTGAGAAATAAGGCCGGGGTTAGCGCCATGGTCAATAACAGCTGTTGGCGCATCTTTCCAATCACGGGAAAGATCCCTCAATTGCATTTGCCTCCAATAAAGCGATTTTTCAAATGCGCTCTTCGTATAAATTCCCTCATCAGGATCCCAGAGTTCAACCGAAGTATTAATGTACAATACTCTGTGATCATGGCACCACTTAATAATATCTTTGGAGCCGATATTCCACGCTAGATCGATAAGCAAGCCTTCAATATCCACATATTTTGACAAAACTTGATCTAAATTTTCCGGGGTAATTCTTTCACAAATATATTTTAATCCCTTGTCTGTATATTTTTTCAGTTCTTTTGATTTGTCCTCAAAATCAATTATGGTAATGTTTTCTAGCGGAACATCGATCTTGTCCATTAAAACAGGCAGGGTGCATTGTGAAACTGATCCATAGCCGATAATAAGGATTTTATTGTTAAATTTTTTTTTCATTTTTGTCACCCCCAAAAGGCCTAATAGTTTTTATATTTTTCCTTATCCGAAAAAATTATTGCTCCTTCAGCATAATTATCTAAAATCTCTTCCAAATGGAAAACAACCTGTGAAGGCTTATGGGGCTATAAATGCTTTTTGAAGGAAACGTTGTGAATCTTGCGCCTTAACATTGCCCAAAGGCAAATCTTAATCTAATTGAGAATAATATCGTGAAAATAATGACCACCATCCAACTTTATTACTCAGACACATGCCAGAACTGCCATCAGGTAAGATCGCTCTTACTGGAAGTTCTCCCCAAAACCATGAAATTCAAAGAGATCAACATATCCTACACTGAAGGTCAGCAGAAGGCAAAAGACTTGAATATTATGTCAGTGCCGACTGTTGTTATCGACGGCGAAGTCGTTTTTATTGGAAGAATATCTAAAGAGGAACTTATAAGAGAAATTAAAACACGTGAGAGCTAAGAATGGACACCAGGAAATATAAGAATATCACACGAGGAGTTTCAGAAACTTATGTCAACGTGCACCCAATACAGCGCGGGGGGGTACTGACAGCCGAAGCACGCAAAGCGTTGCTGGAATTCGGTGATGGCTATTCAGTCTGCGATTACTGTTTTGAGTCAAGGGTTGATCTCGTGGATAATCCGCCAGTTCATGATCTCACCCAGGACGTCGCAGAATTCCTGAATATGGACGATGTGAGGTTCACGGCAGGCTGCCGCCATGCGAAATGGGCTGCCATGCATATGGTATGCGAACCCGGGGATACAGTAGTCATCGATGCTCTTGCACATTACACATCATATCTAGCGGCTGAAGCGAACAATCTCCACGTTGTTGAAGTCCCGCATAATGGTTATCCCAAATTTGAGATCGATGTAGAAGGTTATGCCCTGAAATTTGAAGAAGTAGAACATAAGACCGGAAAACTTCCCGCGATGGCAGTGCTTACTCATGTAGATTATAGATATGGGAATGTGGCTGAAGCAGAAAAGGTGGGACGCATCTGCAAAGAATATGGTGTCCCATTTCTTCTTAATACCGCTTATTCATCAGGAATAATGCCTGTTGATGGCAAGAAACTCCATGTGGATTTCCTGTGCGGCTCTGGCCACAAGAGCTGGGCTGCGTCTGCGCCGCTGGGAATACTTGCCACAACATATGAATGGACAAACAAAGTATTCAATAAATCAACAGTTCGAGGCGACTGGAGCGGCAGAGGATTCTCCAAGAAAGAGGTTGCGCTTTTTGGCTGCTCACCTGTTTTCGGAGCGCCTGTAGCTACGCTTATGGCGTCATTTCCCACGGTTGTCGAGCGAGTCAAACACTGGGATGAAGAGGTTAAAAAGGCGCAATATTTCGTAGGAGAGCTTGAAAAGATAGATGGTTTCCACCAGATGGGCGTGAAACCCAAACAGCATACGCTGATGAATTTCGAAAGCCTTGTTTTGCATGAGATCGCTGAAAAAGATAAGCGCAGAGGCTATTTTCTCTATCGTGAGTTGAAAAAGAGAAAGATCGTAGGGCTTCACCCGGGCATGAGCAAGAATTTCAAGATCAATACATACGGTCTCAAATGGGAACAGTTAAAGTATGTTGCCCTGGCCTTCAAGGATATTGCAAGAGAAAACGGAATAAGAGTTGAGGAGTAATAATGAAACATTTAGAATTATCTATAAAATTCAGAAAATTTTTCGAACTTCCTTCATCACCTGTGGCAATAAGGATAATAAACGAAGGATCGGAACCGAAAACCAGCATGCGGCCAATGCGGTTCTGTGAAATGGTAAGGCGCAGCGCAGTATATGGAGAAAGTTTTATTTTCAGCGTTGAGGAACTTACCTGCACAAGCTCGGAACTTGC
>JAGFND010000068.1 GCA_021409285.1 Candidatus Methanoperedens sp.
AGGCATACATGTGAATACTTCTATCTGGCTGCGAAAAAGTTCTCCCATAGTACTCTTGAAGTTAAAGATATTGGGCTTTTCGATTTGACCAGGATGAAGGTAATAAAGAGTTCTGATTACCTGTATCCTGATGTTGATTTTAGGGCTAATGTGATGGGTAGAATAAAGAATAACTTCAAAGTGCTGACCAATGCAGTAGATGACCCGTTCCAGAGGACGATTGGGGAGTTTTAGATTTTTATAAATTCCATGAATGTAGTTCATCTAGGTAAAACGGCCGGAGGATTCCCTTTTAAAATACAACCATACAAATGCAAGTACAGCAGTTACTATGATAAAACCTGCCACAATTGCATAGCTTTTTTCGTCCAGGGTTATGGAGAACTGCTCACTGTTGAACGGATAGAATAGCATGATTCCATCGGCTGCTGTGTATCTCATTATGTTATCCTCGATATGTTGAGCTACGCTCTCATTCGATACGATCTGATTTGCCAGATTTTGAATTGTATGATTCGAGTTATCGAATAGAAAAATGTCCAGGGCAGAATGAGACCAGAATCCTATGAGTAACTGAGCGAAAAAAACGCGATATCGAATTGCCAGCAATAGTGCCAATACGAGCAAAACAAGTGGCGAATGTAATTCACTGCGATGATGCCAGAATATGTCCAGATCAGGAAATAAACTGGCAACCATTACAACTGCCATCTTTTTCCCTGTTACATCCTTCAATAGAATTGTACCAAGTACAAAGCTAAATAGTAAATGTGAGATCCAGTCCATATTTATGATCTGCTGGAAAATAATCAATTTTTGCGCTTTATAGTTTCTGGTCAATTCCTTGGGAAACGCCCTTTTTTACACACGACGTAAACTATATATACTATTGTTCGTATATATACGAACTATAGTGGGCAGAATAATGATTTTTTTCCATTTGGACTTAAAAGTTGTTTCTCTTTACTTCAAAAAATCCTCAGCCTGCGTTTCACCATAATTCATTAAATCCTGAATGAATGTGGGATTGCGGTTTAGCTTTGATTCGTAATCCATCTCTTTCTCCATCTTAATCCATTTGATCTTAATATTCTTGAATTTATCTTTATCAACAAATTCCCCAGCTTTTACCCACTTATTGACTGTTTCAATAAAGTATACTTCCTGATTTAGAGAAAGATTACCTGCAAGTTCATTACGCCTATCCGTTATTTCTTTTACAGATACTGGTTCATTTTTTCGCGTTTCTGGATTAATTTGTATCACCCATAATTCATCGGGTTTTTCTTCTGAGTCAACTATAAATTCCCGTAGAGGAGGATTTTGTGAAAAAAGGCCATCCCAGTATATTGTTTTATCAATCTTCACTGACCTGAAGAAAGTTGGTATGGCTGCTGAAGCAAGAATAGTATCTGCGCTATTTTCATCGTTTTTGAAAACTTTGAATTTACCAGAAAGAACATCTGAAGCTCCAATAAGTAATCTTGGACTTGATGAATTTACAAGCGTCTTAATTTCATCGAAATCCACATGTTTCTTAAGAAGTCCCCTTAGCTGGTCCTGTGCCCACGTAGGAAAATAATATGGACTGATTTCAGGCGTAGTAATTACTTCCTGCATTCTAACTGCCCAGAGGATCCATTCATTCAAAATTGAATCCCAAAGTGAGCTTGCAGAGTTATCTGTCCAAAAACCATCTAGCTTCTCGATTGATAACTTTTTGTCGTTTTTCAACAAACCGTACCATGCAAGTAAAGCGCAGATGGCCCCACCAGAAGTTCCACTTAAACCTACGATCTCAAATTTTCTTTTGTTTTCTTTTAGAATCCTTTTAAGCACTCCAGCAGTGAAAGCTGTATGACTCCCTCCACCCTGGCATGCTATAGCAATTTTATTCACCATAGTTGTCTACCTTCTAAGTCTCACTATATATCTCTTGTATTATAAAAGTTTCTTTTTGGAATTTCAGGTGAGGAAAACTTTCTTAATTCGTTAAAGTCACTACCCCAGCCTGGTTTTTGCATTCTTGTACCTTTTGATAGCATTTTTTAAGTCCCAGTCGGGGCGCTCAAATTTTTGTTGACAATAAATCCTTTGATGTAAACCGTTAATTTTATATTTCACTTATCCTATGGGAGAACAAAAAGGTGACCTAAATGGTAGCAAAAGTAAACAATGAAGAATGTACCGGCTGTGGAATATGCGTCGATGAATGCCCTGCAACTGCAATTGAGCTAAAGAACGACAAAGCAAAAATTGATGAAGATGAGTGCACGGAATGTGGTACATGTGTGGATGCATGTCCGAATAGCGCGATAAAGATGGAATGATCCATAAATCACAATCCAGGGAATAATAACGTTAAGGACAGTCATGGAACAAATACGGGCAGGAGTACTTGGTGCAACAGGTAATGTTGGCCAGAGATTCATTGAGATGTTAAGTAATCACCCATGGTTTGAGCTTACATCACTGGCGGCTTCGGATAAAAGTGCAGGCAAAAGATTTGGAGATGCGGCAAATTGGCGGCTTGAAAAAAAGATCCCAAAAGAAGTCACTGATATGGAAATAGTGCCTGTAGATCCCAGAAAAGTCGATGCAGACATCGTCTTTTCAGCTCTTCCAACTGACCTTGCGAAAATCGTAGAACCCGAATTTGCAAAAGCGGGCTTTGCTGTGGCAAGTAATGCCAGCGCTTTGCGAATGGAGAAAGATATACCGCTGGTAATACCAGAAGTAAATCCCGGGCATCTCGGCCTTATCGATGTCCAGCAGGATAATCGCAAATGGGACGGCTATGTTGTCACAAATCCGAACTGTACAACAATAATGATGGCCGTAACTTTGAAGCCGCTCATGAAATTTGGATTAGAAAAGATATACCTCGCTTCGATGCAGGCAATATCAGGTGCTGGATATGACGGCGTTGCTTCAATGGCTATCCTTGATAATGTGATACCCTATATCGAGAAAGAAGAGGAAAAAGTTGAGACCGAGACAAAGAAACTCCTGGGAGAATTCGATGGAGCGGAGATAACCGACGCACCGTTTGCTGTCAGCGCAAGCTGCAACCGTGTCATGGTATTGGATGGACACACTGAGGCAGTATGGGCTGAAATGGCGAATAATCCTTCAACGCAAGATGTTAAACAGGCTTTTCTTGACTTTGACCCGGGATTATCGGAATTGCCCACAGAGCCGACACCGGTCATCGAAGTCAAAGAAGAAAAAGACCGGCCTCAGCCACGAATGGACAGGAACATCGGAGGCGGCATGACCGTATCAGTTGGACGCATACGCCCGGGGATACGATACATATGCATGGGGCATAATACAATAAGAGGAGCAGCAGGTGCAAGTGTTCTGAATGCTGAACTGCTTAAAAAGATGGGAAGATTATAATTGCTGTACAAAAGTTATATTAAACTCACCAACAATGTAGTACAAGCTTCTTCTTACTCAAGAACAGGTAAATAAATTCCATCCTGGGAAATGGATTCGAGAAGTTAAAATCAGACAAAGGTAATACAATGGAAACAATCCCTACACCTACAAATTTCAATGTAAAGGACATGACAGAAAGCTCAAAAAATGTTAATGCAACTCTTAAGGTAATCGAAATAGGAGATGTAAAAGACATTAAATCACAATTCGGCGATAAACGCGTATGTGAAGTAAAAGTCGCCGACGCAACAGGTTGCATCTTATTATCCCTCTGGGATGACCAGATCGGAAAAATAGCAGCAGGAGACACAATATCGATCCAGAATGGTTATATCTCGGTCGTTCGGAACTCGATGAGATTGAACATAGGAAAATATGGAAAGATGCTGTTATCTGAAGAAGCGCTTACTGATGTAAATACAGAACTAAATATGTCGGATAAGCATGTCGAGCAGCCGGAAAGACCACGCCGTGCCTTTGGCGGGGGCGGAGGAGGAAGTGGCGGAAGTGGAGGTTACGGAAGCATGTACGGAAACGGCAACAGGAATTTCAGCGGAGGATTCCGGCGGGGAGGCGATTCCAGAGGCCAGGATAAACGCGGAGGAGATAAGAGGGGTGGCCGCGGAAGAAGATAAAACACCCTTTTATCCTTTTTTTATAACACTTTTATTATGAACGGGCACATATAGACATTTAATGCTGGAAAATATTCCCGAAACATTTATCGGGATGAGAAACAAAGAATTTCGTGTTCTTGTTGCTATAGAGAACATGATGAAGTTCCATGAGTGGGTGCCTGTAGAGGAGATCGTAAATTTTACGGGTTACAACCTGAAAGAGATCGAGTTCATAATCTCGCATCTCGCACAAAAAAAACTTATTAATAAGAAAGTTCTTGGTTATGATGGATACAGTATATATTTTGAAGCTTATGATCTTCTTGCCCTGAATGCTTTCGTGAAAAGGGGCACCATCAATGCAATAGGGGATTTGCTGGGGATCGGGAAAGAATCCGTTGTTTATGCAGCTACAGGCGGCATAACTGACAGGGAACTGGCTATAAAATTCCACACTGAAGGAAAAATAAGCTTTAAACATGTCAGGTTAAAAAGAGAGCATATGGTTGATAAAAAACATATTTCATGGTTATATGCATCGCGTCTTGCTGCAAGAAAAGAGTATGATGCCCTGAGACTCCTTTATCCTCATGTTAATGTCCCTGAGCCGATCGATCATAACAGAAATGCTATTGTAATGTCGGTTTTGAAAGGACAGATGCTTGCACATACAAAAGTGAACGATCCTGAATGGTTCCTTGAGGAGATATTAACACAGGTAAAAAAAGCCATGCAGCTCGGGATCATCCACGGGGACCTGAGCGAATTCAATATAGTTGTCAATCCTGAGGGCTGCCAGATTTTCGATTGGCCGCAGTACATCACTCCCGAACACCCGAATGCGATTGAAATCCTCACCCGCGATGTCCAGAATATCCTTGCTTTTTTCCTGAAGAAATACAGGGTAAAAAGGGATAGCCAGGAAGTCATAAACAGCGTAATTGAATTATGCCAGAAATAGTGATCTTCGGGATCGATATCGCAAAAGGTTCACCCAGGGGAAAAGATCCTCCGGGATATGCTGTTGCGATATTGAAAGATGGAAAATTAGAACAGCACCGCATGGTGAGCCTCCATAAATTCCTCCGTATGGTATGGGCCGAAAAACCACAGATCATCGCCGTGGATAATGTCCATGAGCTTGCTGCGGACAGGTGTGATCTTGTTTTTTTTCTCCAGAAATTGCCCTCTGACACGAAACTTGTCCAGGTGACAGGAGGTGAGCATCTTCTGCCGCTTACACGGCTTGCGAACCAGCAGGGTTTTTCATTTGACAGGTTCGATCCCGCCGCTGAGGCTCTTGCATGCGCAAAATTGGCCGAACTCGGGATAGGGCATGAAGTTTCCGCTTTTGAGGACAGGACCATTATCAAGGTCAGCCGCGGCCGCTCTCTTGGAAAGGGCGGATGGAGCCAGAACAGGTACAGGCGCAAGGTGCATGGATATGTGAGGCAGAAGTCCCGTGAAATCGAGGATTACCTGAATGAGCAGTCTAAACTCAAGAGATTCACATTCACTTCCAATGTGACAGAAAGATTTGGAGGATATTCAAAAGCAGAGTTCGTTGTGGATGCGCCCCGAAGCGCGATCCGCGTCGGTTCCGGAAAGTACGGCGATGTTCAGGTCAGTGCCAAAAGTATTGAACGCGATTCACTGGTATTCAAGCCGCTTACCACAAGAAAACGGGATTATATCATTGTGGGGATAGATCCGGGAACCACAACTGCAATAGCCGTGCTCACGCTTGCTGGTGGGCTCAGGATGCTTCATAGTTCAAGGACTATTTCGATCCCTGACGTAATAGAGATGATAGCAGAACAGGGAAAACCTCTTATCATCGCAAGCGATGTTTTCCCCACTCCCAATGCTGTTGAAAAGATAAGGCGCGCGTTTAATGCTGTCCTCGGATCACCTGAGGATGTGCTGACAGCAGAGGATAAGATCGAATTTGCAAAGCCGTTTGGATATTCAAACAACCATGAGCGCGATGCAATAGCTGCAGCTGTATCAGTATTCCGGAAGAACAAGAATAAATTTGAACAGATAAAAAGAAAACTCCCATTTGGTATTGATACTGAAGAAGCGATCGCACAGGTCGTAAGAGGCAAATCTGTAGATCTTGTAATATCTGAGCTTACAAGAAAGGAAGCAAAAGCTACTGAAGCTGAAACTGCCAGGGAACGAACCGATGGTGATGCCCAAACTATCAGAGAGGTGATCCGAAGATACGATGATAGTATCAGGGAGATGAAACAAATCCATGAAGAGCTAAAAAACGAACTTTATCTAAAGAATAAGGAGATCAGAAAACTGGAAGACGTACTCAGCAGGCATCGAACTATTTTATACAGGCAATTTAAGAAAGAAAAAGAAATAAGTGTCCGGAATAAAGAGATCGCCTTTCTTAGAGAAAAGGCCTCTGATAGTAATAAACGGATTTCTTTCCTTAATGAAAGGATACATAAGCTGAAAGCCGTTAGAAGGCTTGAGGTCAGCGGGCGTGTCTTGCCAGTTAAGATTATCGAGGCGTTTACAAAAGATAGTATTGTAAAGACAAAGGAACTTTTCGGAATAAAAAAAGACGATATAATCGTCCTTAAAGATGCAAGCGGCGGAGGTATGATAACCGCCGGGATACTTGCTGAACTGGGAGTGAGAGCAGTTATCATCTGCAACGAGATGTCCCACGCCGCAGAAGAGGAATTATTCAGGTTGAATGTGCCCGTCCTGAATGTGAAGAATGTGAAGATCCAGTTTGAAAAGGGTGAAGAACTTGCGGTAATTGATCCTGCGGAGATCCAGCGTGCCATCGATGACTGGAATAAGAGAGCAGATGAACACAGAAAAGCTGCCAAGGAAGAGTGGTTAAAGTCGCTTGTAGATGAGTACAGAAGTGAGAGGCGGCGGGAGTTGAAGGGATGAAATTTAATAAAATTTTGCTTGCAGCAGTTCTCATGCTTGCGCTCTCATTGCGCGTCTGGAAATTGGGAACCGTGCCAGCAGGTTTTTACTTAGACGAAGCAAGCATCGGTTACGATGCTTTTTCCATTCTTCAAACCGGAAAAGATTTTCACGGTCATGTTTTGCCTCTGTTTTTCGAAAGTTTCGGTGAGTGGAAAAATCCTGTCTATATTTATGCAACTGTACCGAGTATTGCGATTTTCGGTTTGAATGTATTTGCCACACGACTTCCGGCAGCACTTTTCGGGGTGCTTGCTGTCTTTGCACTTTTCTTAGTAGCCAAAGAACTCTTTGATGAAAAATTAGCATTACTGGCGAGCACTTTTTTAGCTTTTTCTCCATGGGCTCTGCAATTTTCAAGGATAGCGTTTGAAGCCGCCGCACTTCCTGCGTTGTTCTTATTCGCGTTCTGGTTTTTTTTGAAAGGCCTCCAGGACCCACGATCCTGGAATATCAGTGCTGCACTTTTCGCACTGTGCATGTATAGTTATGGCGCTGCCCGTCTTTTCATACCTTTGTTTCTTGCCGCTCTATTATGGATTTTTAGGGCAGAGCTAATTGTGGATAGGAAAAAATTGATGGCGCCAATAGCTATTTTTATATTTCTATGCATTCCGCTGTTACTCACAGGGCTGCTTTCTCCCGCGGTTTTATTCTACAGGGCAGGTGCGGTCAGCATTTTGGCCCCAGGTCACTCTTTGTATGAATTTCCGGGCAACTATGTGCAATACTTTTCGCTAAAATTCCTTTTCATTGAGGGTGATGCGAACTTGCGTCACTCACCCCCGGGGTATGGGCAGTTTTTGTGGTTCCTGGCACCACTTATGATTGCTGGAATTGTTGCTGGTTTGTATTCCCATAATAAGAAAAGCAAGTTGTTATTCTCCTGGCTATTTCTGTTTCCTGTTGCTGCGGCTTTGACATATGAAGGATCTCCTCATGCTATACGCTCAATTGCCGGCGTAGGCTTATTCGAACTGCTTGGAGCTGCTGGAGCGGCTTTGCTCTTTGCTATGACTAAAAGGCTTGCTGGCATGAAGATTGCTGTAATTGCCGGGTTTCTGTTCTTATTGCTGTCCTGTGCAAATGTGTGGATGTTCACAGGCGATTATTTTACGAAATATCCTGCACAATCGGCAGCCTGGTTCGATGATGGTCTAAGTGACACTTTTGAACATGTAAAACAGATACAGGGAGATTACGATCATATTGTTCTATCACCGGAAATTTACCAGGCAAAAATGTATGCAGCATTCTATTTGGGCATCCCGCCCAGGATGGTCCAGACAGGAGATTATGGAAAAATCGTTCAGTGCAGTCATTCATCATGCGGATTAAAAGGAAGGTTATTGTTGTTAGAACGCGTGGAAGAGCCAACTATAAATGATAGTTTCTTTATTGCCAGAGACGCTGCTGGTAAAGAAGCATTTAAGCTTGAAGTGGCACTATCATAATATCTATGATATACACACTTAAAGAAGCGATTAAACTCAACCTCACTGAGGCCAATGCTTTCCTTATGATAAGCGAAAGCACTCACAATGCAGATATGTATTATGCGACCGGGTTCCTTGCAAATGATTCTTTCATATACCTTTATTCAAAGGAAGAACATCTCATTGTCCCGGATATGGAGATGGGAAGAGCAAAAAAAGAGTCCCGGGTAAAGGATGTGATCCCAACATCAAAATTCGGCCTTATTGAAAAAATGAAGAAACTCAAGGATGCTGATACTGCGTATTGCGAGATGTGCGTTGATTTATTAAGGGAAAATTTTGCAGAAAAGGTCACTGTCCCGAATAATTTTCCTGTCCAGCTTGCAGATTGCCTGAGAAAAAAGGGATTGGAGATAATTCCTGTAAAAAGCCCCTTCAGGGATTTGCGCGAGATAAAAAAAGAAGTGGAAATAAAAGCCATAACTACAGCCCAGAGAGCAGGAGAGAAAGCGCTGGCTGAAGGCTTAAGCGCTATCAAGAAGGCTAAGGTCAGGAATGGAGTGCTCTGGAATGAAGACCGGCCGCTGTCTACCGAGAACGTGAGAGCGGTGATCGAAAGAAGTCTGCTTTCTTATAGTTGTGAGGCGCCTGATATCATTATTGCATGCGGGGGCGGAAGTTCTGACCCGCACTGGCAGGGTGAAGGTGACCTGCTCTCTGATGAACCCATCGTAATTGACATGGTGCCGCGAACAAAAAAGGAAAGGTATTTTTCGGATATGACAAGGACAGTGATGCGCGGAACACCATGTGGTGAATTAAAGGACATGTATGATGCGGTAAAGGAATCCCAGGCGGCCGCCATTAAAAAAATAAGGGCGGAGGTTACCGGAAGTGAGATCCACGGTATCGTTTGTGATGTACTTGAAGATAGAGGCTATGAGACCGCAAGGGGTAAAAGCGGAGAATTCACAGAAGGTTTTATCCATTCGACCGGGCATGGGGTGGGGCTTGATATCCATGAAGGTCCAAACCTCAGTGAGAGCGGGAAGGAATTAAAAGCGGGCTGCGTGGTCACGGTTGAGCCGGGTCTTTATTATAAAGATAGAGGCGGCGTGAGGCTTGAAGATGTTGTTGTTGTGACAAAAAGCGGATGCAAGAATTTAACTATATTTGAGAAGAATCTGGTGTTATGATGAAACAGACAGATGAAATAATTGAAAAATACAGAAAGGCCGGAAGGATTCTTTCTGAAGTTAGAACTGAAGCGGTCATGAAAGTAAAAGAAGGGGTAAGTTTGCTTTCTGTTGCAGAATTCACTGAGAACCTGATACAAGAAAAAGGCGGTAAGCCTGCATTTCCAGTTAACATTTCAAGGAATGATGAAGCTGCGCATTCAACCCCCTGTTTTAATGATAGTTCTGTTTTTGGGAAAGACATTGTAAAACTTGATATCGGTGTTCATATTGACGGATACATTGCGGATACAGCAGTAACAGTTGACCTCTCTGACCACCCGGAACTTGTGAAGGCTGCTGAAAAAGCTCTTTCTGACGTCATAAAATTTGTCCATTCAGGTGTGAATACCTCGGATATCGGAGGGGTTATTGAAGATGCGATAACATCGTTCGGGTATAAACCAGTGGTAAATCTCACAGGACATGGTCTGGCGCAATATATCCAGCATGCTCCTCCAGCGATCCCCAACAAGCGATTACCTCATGGGATCATCCTCGAAGAAGGCGACATAGTTGCCATTGAACCATTCGCCACTGATGGGGCAGGAAAAATATACGATGCCGGAAGTGCCGAGATCTATCACTTCGTGGCGAATAAACCTGTTCGGCTTCCTTCAGCAAGGACATTGCTTCAGAAAATTGAAACTTATAAAACACTTCCATTTGCAAAAAGATGGCTTGGGGACCATGTGGATTTTGCAATGCTTGCTCTTGTGAAGGCAAATATTATCCAGCCGTATCCTATATTGAAAGAAGTCGATGCAGGTCTGATCTCCCAGGCAGAACATACGATCATGGTAACTGCTGACGGATGCGAGGTCATCACCAGATGAAGATCTCTTTAGCCATACTATTGATCGTGCTTACTGCTGGCTGCAGCACGGCCTCGAATCTATGGGTAAATAATATCACGGTGAATGAACACAATATGACCTGGGGATACACAGAGACTTATTTAGGTGCCGATTCGATAGCTTTCAGGATGAACATTGATGCAGTACTTGGCGATAACGACGGTTTTCTAAATGCGTGGGAATTGCTAAAAGCAGATCAAGATATTCGAAAAAAGCTCAGAAGCTCTATTGATAAGGAATTTGATGTAAGGATAAATAATGATACAAGTAATGTTGAAATAATAGATATTGATTCACAACTGTCGCAAGACTTGATAGGGATGGCCCATAACCGGGATCCTGTGGTAAATATGTATAATGTGACGTACAGTCTCAGAGATACTATTTTCAATGCGAGCAGTCTGTGGCTGCTTGGTCAGGTAAATACCCATGTCACTCTTGTCATGTTTCCCGGGATTGATGTCATAAATATATCGGGAATGAACAATGTGTCCGTGAATATTTCGGATCATACGGAGATCACTGGAGATTTCAAAGAAAAGTCCATAGACCGGGGTGAAATTACCCTGGATTTGGCCAGAAATGCATCGATAAAAGTATCTCATTTTGTAATTAATAATACATGGAATGTTTCGGAAAATGTTGGGCCTACAAATATTACGAAAGTGGCTTCTGTTCTATCAAGAATGCGGGATGCCACTTTTATCATATCCGGGATTGTAATAATAATATTGATATATGTTTTTAAATTGAGAAAAAATAATGACTCGTGATAAATTCACGATCAAATTCACAAAACCTGTGGTCTCCAATAAGGGCGGTTTGCAGCTTGCTACACCTGAGATCGTGGCAAAATACATCGCAAAACGATTAAAGACCAGCATTATCGCGGATCTTGGGTGCGGGATAGGGGGACAGGTCATTTTTTTTGCTAAAACTTGTAATAAAGTTTATGCTGTTGAACATGACCATGAAAAGATAGAATATGCAAGAAAAAACTGCGAACTTTATGGTGTCGATAATGTTGAGTTCATTGAGGGCGATGCGCTTTCAGAAAGCGTAAAAAAGAAAGTGTCAGATGCCGATATAATCTTCTCAGATCCGGCACGGCCTCTGTCTGAGAAAGAGAGAACACTTACGAATCTCCAACCCCCCATTACTGAAATAATAAGATTATATTCCGATATCACGCAGAGTCTTGCATTCCATGCTCCGCCGCAGATGCCTCCTTCCAGGGTAACTCTTGATTGTGAGCGTGAGTATCTTTCTTTGAACGGGCAGTTGAATAGATTGACGCTCTATTCAGGTTCTCTTAAAAGATGCGAAAGGAGCGCTGTTGTTTTACCAGGTGAGTTCAGACTATCTTCTTCTGATGCGGGGGAGATAAATAAGAGCAATATTAAAGGATATGCCTATGAACCCGATCCGTCGGTTGTGAAGGCTGGACTTATAAATGAACTGGGTCAGGCGCTTGCTGAAAAAGGAGAAGAGATATGTTTGTATAGAAAAGATGCAAGACGTGCTCTTCTTTCATCAGGCAAACTTATTGAATCTCCCTTTTTTAAGGATAGATATCGTGTTCTTGGCAATATGGAACGGGATATTTCAAAAATTAAAGGATTTTTGAAAGCAAAAAATGCAAAAGATGTAGTTATCCGGTTTGATATAGAACCGGAAAGATACTGGGAATTCAGAAAAAGACTGGAAGCAGGGCTGGATGGCAGCAGGACCCTTCATGTGTTCGGATTCGGGGATGAAATAGTGGTGTGTGAAAAAATAAAACCTGCCACAACAAACTTTACATACCCATAAGCGTTTTTAGTATCCTGATATGAATACACTTGACCCATGGGGCACAGTAAAGATCGATAATTATTATAAATTATTTGAAGAGTTCGGCATCTCTAAATTCGAGGAGCTTCTCGAAAAAATTCCAAACCCGCACAGGTACATGCGAAGGCATGTGATCTTCGGGCACAGAAGCTATGAATCAGTACTTTCTGCAATGCTCTCCGGAAAACCATTTGCAGCAATGAGCGGATTCATGCCTTCTGGCCGAGCCCACCTTGGCCACAAAATGGTGATGGAAGAGATAATCTGGCACCAGCAGCAGGGCGGGGATGCGTTTCTTGCTATTGCTGACATGGAAGCGCATGCTGTTCGCGGAAAAACCTGGAAAGAATGCAGGGATCTTGGGATCAATGAGTATATCCTGAGTGCGATCGCTTTAGGGCTTGAACCTTCGGCGCATATTTATTTTCAGTCGCGTTCAAAACCTGTGAAGGATCTTGCATTTGAGCTTGGCATTAAGGCTAATTTTTCTGAACTCTCTGCCATTTATGGATTCAACGGCGAGACCAATATCGCTCACATGATAAGCGCACTTACGCAGAGCTCTGATATCCTGCATCCCCAGCTTGCAGATTTCGGAGGACCAAAACCAGTTGTTATACCTGTGGGCGCAGACCAGGACCCGCATATCAGGCTGACGCGCGGACTTGCATACAAAGTCAATATGTTCTTTGTTGAGGAGCGCATGGATGCAGGAAAGCCATATATCAGCGTGCGAGGGAAATCTGCACCGGAAGAAGCATTGAAAGATATCTCAAAGCGCACAGGCGGAAAGCTCTACGAGGAGCATGTCGATATTTTCAAAGGCGAATTTCAGGAAGTTGAATCAACAGTCCGTGAAGTGGAATTAAAATACGCAGGATTTGCCTTCATGCCTCCTGCGTCCACTTATCATAAATTCATGACAGGTCTGCAGGGGGGGAAAATGTCAAGCAGCATTCCTGAAAGCCATATCGCCCTTTCCGAAAAACCCGAAGAAGGAGCAAAGAAGGTCATGCGTGCAAAGACCGGCGGAAGAGTTACTCTTGAAGAGCAGAGCAAGATGGGTGGAGAGCCGAATAAATGCACAGTCTATGAGTTATTGCTCTACCATCTTATTGAGGACGATAATGAACTTATGGAAGTTTATAAAGACTGTGTGGGCGGGACACGAGTTTGCGGAAATTGCAAGAAATATACTGCTGAGCTTATGCAATTATTCTTGAAAGACCACCAGGAAAAAAAGGAACTTGCAAGAGAGAGATTAAAGGAATTCGGGTTATAAAT
>JAGFND010000069.1 GCA_021409285.1 Candidatus Methanoperedens sp.
CACAAAAGAAGCTACGATCATAACAGGCGAGGTCGCAGCCCCACTAATAGCTGAAATTTTCGACAAACTCGGGGGGCTTGTCAATGTCGTGGCAGTTGCAAAAGACATTGGGTGCCTGATCACGATTGATGATGTTAAGAACCTTGATTTTTCACAGATTAAAGAAACTGTTTTTTTCCCGGGCCGCGCATTCGTGCATGACCCTGAGATAAAGAAAGTGCTGTCTTCTGATGGTATAGAAAGACTTGTGAGACGTGGCCCTGACCTCCTGACAGTTGATGGGGAAATGAGCATTTCCTTGACAAAGAAAGAAGTCCTGTCAAAAGAGATTGAAGCCTTCACTGAATTCATCAAGACCATCAATGTTCTGGGGACAAATCCGAAAAAATCGCCAGATTAACTTCTGCTTTTGCTTTTTGCATATGTATTAAACAGGAGGTAACTCAAACCCACCATTCCCACGATCATTATCATCGAGAGCCCGTACCTTGAGCTATTATAGGCATATATAGAAATAAGAGTCCCTATAGACATTGCTATCGGAATCAAAAAACTCAATGTTGTTAGTTGTTTGGAAACCATTTTAAATCATCCTTATGTTGCTATTATTATCATAAGTTTGATATATGCTTATCTGTTGATCAGAAATTCATCTGTATCATTGGCCCTGCAAGTCTTATTGTTGCTTCTGCACAGATAGCTGAAATCCAGAGCATTCCAACAAAATGTGTGTAAACGTTGAACATATGACCGCCATCGACAACCCTTATCAATACTGAGGAAACGAAGGAGTGCCCGACAAGCATTGCCATTAACAGGAATGTCATAAGTCCTATATTCATTGAAGTGGCCGCAGCCAGTGAAATTCCTATATCCATGCCCTCCGGAAGGCTTGCTTTTGCAAATATTTTGCCAAGCATACCGACAATTACAAGAGAAAGGAACATCGTGAAAGCAATGCCTGCTGTGAGTCCATATAACATTCCCACAAGACTTGAAGCGCTACTATAGCGCAGTTTTCTCAGGGAGTTTATCTCCATAACGTTATCGCCAATGATATTTCCGATCACTTCAGGCTTACCTCCCAGATGAGTCCCTTCAGCAAAAATAGTTCCGAACCTTTCTATAAGGTTGCTCCCAGTCCCTGCTGCGAAGAATTCCCATGAGCGCATTTTATTTATTCTTGTATTGAGCCTTTTATGAAGTTCCCGGACATTCTTGGTAAGAGGACCAAAATCATGGTATATCAACTGCCTGAGTGACTCAGTTATAAGGCCACCTCGAGCCCCCGAAGATGCGCCAAGTGACCTGATGAACGAGGCAAAATTGTCATCCTGTCTTTTTATTTTTGTTTCTTCTCTTGCTGCCACTCTTCCTGTTAACGCCATGGGAGTCATTATAAGAGCTATTTCAATAGTGACAGGCAGCTGGCTCCATATCATAACAGGGACAGCAATTATCATACAGATCAGGATCGATAAGGGAAAAGATGTCCTGATAGCCCGGTCTGAACTTGTCTCTATATCAAGGGTATGCCATATCCTGTCTTTAGGAACCCTCATCTTGGCAAAGTAAACAAGCAATGCTTCTGTACCAACGAACATGAATATAGAACCCACCATCAATAAAGTCGAATCTATCCCCATGATAACAGGCAGCAGGATAGCGAATGCAACAATGAAGATCAATGCCATCACCATGGATACATAAATATCTTTTATGTTATCAATGGCATGTAGAGCATCTTTGTACATAGTATCAAAGTCGTTCATCACGACTTTCTGCTCTCTCGTTAAGAATTCTTCAACATTTTCTCCGGAATCTACCGCATAGGCAAACCTGTCAAGAAAATCTGAAAAAATATCTGAAGGCGTTCTCCTTGCTATGAACCTGCATGCCTGGGCAAAACTTATATTCCAGTCCTCCATGAGAACATATATTTTTTCAGTTTCTCGCGCAAGATACTCATAAGCTTGATTTTTTGAAAGATGATGAAGCATATCCACCGCTTGCATCTGGGATGTGGACAGGACTCCCATATGGGTCACATAATAATGTATATTGTTGTCTATCTGACCTTTCTTCAATTCAAGTATATTAATTGGATACATGACAACAACTAACAGAAGAAAAAACGGGACACCATAAAGAACAAGCCTTATCATCCCGGTCATTATTGCCGGAGCTGCTATCTGGATAATGATCGGAAAAGCTAATCCAAGTAGCATTACAGGGACCACAAATCGCTTGATGTAATCGCTGGGGGACATACCCATGCAGGAGAATACTTTTTTCCAATCTACCATGATGACACCTTATAATGAGAATGGTAAACCGTCGAGACCTTTCTCCTGGAAGTCCCAGATCACTTTCAGGACTTTGTGATAATCTTCAATTTTCATTTCTCTCATGCGCTCAAGTATCTTTGCTCTCATGAATACATCTTCATAAATCCTTCTTTTGTCTGAGTACCCCAGTTTGTCAGCAATCTTTTGTTCAAGAATATAACTATTATTCAATCCTCTGAAATTGTGCTTGTCAGATGCCGCATCCCAGACAAAAACCGCCCGGGTCACAACGCCGCCCGATTCCTCATAATAACCTTCAATCTCTTCTATGGCCAGGCACCGCCTCAGGAATTTTCCTTTTCTGTAAACAGCCTGAAGTATCATTGCGATATTGAGATTATCAATAAAAGTGACCGGGACGTTAATGGGACTGCCTGTGATACGCTGGATCATCTTTTTCACTGAACTGGCATGAAATGTCGCAAGCACCGGGTGACCGGTCTGCATCGCCTGGAAAGCCACAGCTCCTTCCACACCTCTTATCTCCCCGGCTATAATATAGTTCGGACGGGACCTCAGTCCAGCTTTTATCAGCGTGAACATATCTACATGGGACTCAGGGGGACCCTGCTCTCTTGTGATCAATTGCTGCCAGACTGCCTGAGGCACCTGAACTTCAGCAGTATCTTCTACAGTGAATATCTTCAATTTGCGGTTGATAAAAGGAAGACACGCGTTCAACATGGTAGTCTTTCCGCTTGCGGTTTCGCCTGAGAAGAAAATACTCATCCCATTCTCAAGACACATCCACATATAACCAGCTGAAAGGGCGTCGATACTTCCCCAGTTGATAAGCTGGGTAATGCTGACAGGAACATCGCTGAACTTTCTCATCGTAAAACTGCTTCCGCGCCTGCTTACGTCATCGCTGTAGATAATGTTTATACGGCTTCCGTCAGGGAGAGCGCCATCAGAAATAGGACGGGATTCGCTCACAGGTCTTCCGATCCGTTCACTCATGCTGCGGAGCCAGTCATCGAGCCTGTTCTTTGCTTCAAAATCAATTGTGGTCCTGACCATACCGAAAACCTTGTGGACAATGAATACCCCGTGTAAACCTATATTGTGGATATCTTCAAGATATGGATCGCGTATTACGGGTTCTATAGGGCCACTTCCGATTATATCCCTGTTAATGAAATAGACTATTTTTTCGTATTCGAGCGGCGATATCTCCAATTTTTCTTCCATCCCGAAGAACTTATTCAATATTCCCTTCTTTCTCACTGATTTCCCGATTGACACAGTTTCATTCAACAGTTTGTTTATCGTTTCCCTCAAAGCTGCATCGTTCTCAGGAGCCGGCTGGTTCGGAGCCTTCTCCAGAATAGTGTCCATTATCTTCCTGAAATCCTCCTTTTCCTTTTCAGAAAGGACGGGTTCGATCGTGACATATTCCACTATTCCCTTCTGTTCATCTCCAAGGATATGGATGAATATAGGATCACCCACCGGATACATTATATTCGGATATCTTATGTCAGCGGCAGATTTTGAAAGCTGTGCCATGAACTCAGGTATCTTGCGTCCCTTATCTCTTAAATTGTTTAGATAATCAACAAGATGAGGATTATTCTTGCATGCCTCTTCCAGTTTCTCGTTTATTTTATCTGCCATATGACCTCTATGATACGGAAACGATCTCCACTACAAGTCCCACGTTCGGTTCGATCCTGAATCCGATTATGTTCCCCACAGGCGCCCTTGCCCCTGAGAACTTATTGACAATAATTGAACGCTTGATATCGCTTCCGAGCGTCTTTTGTTTCAGGCTCATAAAGACATCGCTTGCAGAAATGAACTCTGTCATGATATCCTTATCAAGTTCAGTCCCATCGGCTGTGATTATTATTGTTTTTCCCATACCTGTTATCTTCTTGAAAAACGATACAAGGTCTATGCTTTTATTTGCATCTGCACTTGACCTTATTAGCGAAGACAGGGTATCAATTATAATGACTTTATTATCAAAAAGCTCTTTAGCTCCCATGAGACGCTCAATGAAGTCCGACCTTATCTTGGTGGATCTAACCAGCGGAAGGACCGGGATAAAAAGCAGCTTGTTTTTCAATAGGTACGGAACTATCGGATAGCCCTGCGAATACATCTGGTTAATGAAACCTTTTGTTGTAAGGGATGTGGAGATTAAAGTGACTTTGGAATCATTATTCAACAGGCCATAGGTCAGCCTCTGTGTTATTGCACTTTTTCCAGATCCGTTCACACCTTCAATAAATACAAGTGAGCCTTCCGGAAATCCACCACCTAATTTCTTTCCGAGTTCATCACGCTGGAGTTCAAAAGATAATACTGTCATTATTTTCCTTCATATAAAAAAATTCAATGAGTCGTCAATACCGTTTTCTGTGATCACTCTGACATTATTGTCCCCGGATGGCATGGATGCATAGGTCACATCAAGTTGAAGTACGTCAGCAGGGCGCCAGACTGTGCTGCCTCCGATTATTGTTTTATTAACATAAGAATCAGGTATCACTGCACCGTTAATGATGACAGTTACAAGCTCATGCGCAAGATTTGATTTTCCTGTGTTCTTAACATAAAAAGTATAGCTAATCCCATTTTTCGGGATCTTTGAGGGATCATTGATAATAGTTATGTCCGTTTTAAGCTGATTCGACAGGGTATTGCCCCCTTTAATGGCTGCATCGGTCACTGCACTTACGTTGGCATATATGATCCCCGCTACACTTGCCGCCAATAACATTGCTACTATGAAGAAGATGAGGTGTGTAGCTGAAGTTTCTGCTCCCAAAGCCTACACCCCTATAGATGTATCAGATATCCCGTTTTCTGTTATGACTTTAATTGGAGGGCTCGTTGCACCAGTATTTACAGAAAACACTGCATTTTTTTTCGGAAGCCATAGGCCAGAAGGTGTTACGGTGTAATTCGATAAAATCCCGTTCACGATCACGTTTGACCTGTTCGCATGCAACACGGTAGAACCATCGTTGGATACTGTAATATCAATATTGCCGCCGCCATTTGCTGTAGTGGATAGAATATTAATGCGCGTATTGAGTTCGTTTAGCTGGATATTATGTTTTACATCAATTGACTCCTGAATATTGTTATACGATCTGGATAATACCGGGTACACAATGCTGGCTATCACCATAAATGACAGAAAGAATATTGCTACTGTTATTGATGTGGCAAAGCCCATTTAGAAAGCCCCAAATCCAGGGAATATTTATTGATTTCTTAATTTAAGCCAAAAATTATAAAATGGTGGGAAAACTGACCCACCATAAATTGTTTATTCCATTGTAATATATCTATCTACTCCATATGAAGATGGTGTTGTACCTTCTTTAATTATATGAGTTCCAGTTTCCGGGACCAATTCGAACCTGTATGGTGATCTGGGAGGCAGCGAAATTGTTGTACCGGGTGCCATTTGAATCAATACAAGGTCTCCAGAGTTGATAACAGGCGTTGTAGCAGAGAATGAACCATCTGCGTCACGATATGCAGTGACAGTGAACGTAGTAGATGTCGGAGTTCCATTGCTGTAACTTATATTCTCAACGCGTGCTGTACTGTTAGTAAGCACCAGTTTAATCTGACTCAAATCAATCCTTCCTGCGCCCGCCGCGGTTTCCATCGTTATATTTACGTTAGTGAAATAGTTATTCAATGCGGTCCCCCTGTCGCCTACGATTGAAATGATCTTGAGGTTCGATGACACTTCCGCTATTGTTTCTGTTCCAGTCTTCTGTGCTTTTTGCTGAAGCAGACCCTGCGTACTTATCAACACAGCAGCAGCAACAGCAGCAACAAGTACCATGGCAATAAAGATGATCAGAGTACCGATCCCTGCTTGCGCATGGACATCACTTATGAATTTTTCATTCGCTTTCATATTAGTCCTCCATATGATTATGGTTATGATCATGTTTTATTTCAATTCTATATATATTTTTTGGTTGGAAATCTCAAACATCGAGCCAGATAAGGAGATAGATTAATATATATAAATCATAAACTTAATAGATGAGATATGAATTCCGGCCTTTTAATGAATTCTCTTGTATGCATCGCGATAACCTTCTCAACCGCTGCTTTTGCTTATAGTCTTCATAAAAAAAGGGATACCCAGAATATTAAAAGCCTTCCGTCATTGGAAGCATTGATCTGGTTCTGGGCTCTCATCGGAACGTATTATTTCTTTGAGGGGGTAAGGATGGTGTCATCATATGTTGGTTCTTTGAATCAGGATGTTTATTTATTTGACCTTGCGTCAATTCCGTTTGTGCTGATATCGGTACCCCTTGCATATTTTATAATCTATATAATTTCGGGGAGCAAACGAACAAGTCTTGGTGTGTCCCTCGTTTTTGCTCTCTTTGGCGCTGCATATATGGCATTGATGTATTTATCGGGGATAACAGGGCCCCAGATCTCTTACTGGGGTTCTATATATTCGATCAACAGCAATTTTGCATTACTGATCCATCTATCCGGTCTTTACATTGTTCCCACAGGCATGATACTGGGTTTAATGGTACTGATACTCTTTGAAAGGGTTACCAAGGTCAAGAAATATAAGGTAGCTATGAGCCTTTTTTCAATATCATTTGTTTCTGATTTCATCCTCTTGAACTCGATAGTTGGGACAGGAGAAATGCAGATGGCTTCGAGAATTTTTGTTTTCATTGGAACAGTACTTGGTTTTCTGGCTTTTTTCCCCCCTGAATCATTAAAAGCCACGCTTACCCCGCATTTTATTCCATATGCCGGAGAAGAGGAGGCGTTTTGATATCGTATGAGATAAACGTAGACCATGAGGCTGAGATCTCGAATTATTACAGGACACTTGGCATCTCATGCGGTGAAGGTGATATCCTTTTTCGTCTGATAATGCTTGTTCTTTTAGAAAAAGGCGAAAATGAGGTCACTCAATTCTCAGATATAAGAAAATATACGGATCCGGTCGCAGATAAAGGATCCGTGGGCAGCAAGATAAAAGCTGTGATATTATTTCAGGGTCTGGCGCTCAAAGTCGAGCGAGGCGGATATGTTATCACAGAAAAAGGAATGGTAGCTGCTGAGTACATCAAAACATCAACAAAATTTTATGAAAAATGGAATCGATTCAATCATATCATTGAAAGGTTCCCGGCATGATCCGGGTATCTTGATAACGTTTTATTTTTTCTATACAAAAAGGTTATATGAGGCTTTCACTATTAAAAAGTCCAACAATTATCATTTTTGAATGATCAAATGAGGCTTTTTATGAATGAAAAAATAGGAATACTGGCGCTCGGACATGGAAGCAGGCATCCGCACAATAAAGAAGTTGTAAACGGTGTTGCTGAATTGATCGCAAAAAAATATCAAGATACAGTTGTTCATATCGGTTTTATGAATATGAACACTCCTACCATGAAAGAAGGTCTTGAGGCATTTAAGGGTTCCGGTGTGTCGAAGATCGTGGCCGTTCCTATCTTCCTTGCGCACGGCGTTCATACAATGGAAGATATCCCAATGATACTGGGTATCAGCCGGGATTCACGAAAAACTACCATAAAACTTGACGGCAGGGATGTACCGCTCATTTATTCCGAACCACTTGGAGTAGATGAACTTGTCGCTGAAGTGGCTTTTAAGAGGGCAAAAGAAGCGCTTGCATCAGACTGATGCTCAGAAACTCACGGGCAGCCGTCCTTGATCTTACGCACGGCGGCGTTATCATAGCCAGAAAACTGAAAGAAATTGCATATTCCACAACCGGCATCGATGTTTATAATACATTGAGTTTCGAAGTTCTAAACAACCTTGAAAAAGAAGGTATTAAGGCCACCAGGGATATACTCCATGTAAAGGATTTTGATGTGATTATTGCGCCTGTGCATCTTGATCCTCAGTATCCAATGCTTGTGGATGCTTTCAAAAATAATATTCCTGTTATATCACATCATACGGCAGCGAGGCTAATTCTTGCAGAATTATATCCAAAAGAGTTCATAACAATCGAAATAACTGGAACAAAAGCCAAAACAAGCACATCAATACTGTTAGCAGAGATCTTATCACACAAGAAAAATGTTGTTTCGCATACAAGTCGCGGCGTGGAGGACTGGAACAATAGAAGAATTATCAAAAAAGGATTGAGCATAACTCCGGCAAACATCCTGTTGGCTCTTGATGCTGCCAGAGAATCAGGTATCCATCCGGATGTTTTCATATTTGAGATCTCTCTGGGCGGAACCGGCTCAGCAGATATAGGAGTTATTACAACCATCACAGATGACTATAAGATCGCGAACAACACAAAACTTGCAAGTGAAGCCAAGCGCAGAATGATACTTGATGCCAGGTCCGGGAGCATACTTGTTATCAATCATGACGCTTTGCGATCTTTCGGGGCATGCAGGAGAGATGTCAATATTATTTCTTTTTCCGATTCTGTGAACGCCTCATGCAATGTCTATTTTGAGGATATCGGCAGCAAGGGTGGAATAATTGCATATTATATGGATAAAAGGAAAGGCAGGATAAAAATATATAATAACCCGGATTATGATATCAGTTCTTATAAAACTGCTTTTGTATGCGCATCAGCAATTGCGCTTGCTCTGGATATCGAACCTGAGATCATTGAACGCTCGCTATGGGAATTCAGGGGCGCAGAAGGACGCATGAGAAAAACATCATTTTCTGGCAGGATAATGATAGATAATTCTAATTCAGGAATGGATATCAAGAGCGCCGAAAAAGCACTTATTTATTCAAAAAATTCAGGGAATGGAGTGGTAATGGTGCTGGGAGAAGAGGCAAAAGAGGTCTGCGAAGGCCTTGACCCCGCCGGAGTTAAGAGGTTTATTGATGTTCACCTTGATGAACTTATAGCCCTTGTCCTCGTGGGTGAAAGAATGCTGCCTCTTGGTCAAAAAAACGCTGATAAAATATATTATGCGAACGATCTATCTAAAGGTATTGAACTTGCAGCACGACTAATGCATGATGATGATGTGATCCTGTCTTGTGTAAAATGTTTTAGGTAGTATATGAAACGACTTCAAAAACCCATTATACCTGCAAAAATAACGTATGACATGACAGTGAACCAGCTAATGGAAGAGTTCTCTGGCTGCGCATTCGGAGCTGGCAGGCTTTTTGAAGCCAGGGAGATATACAGTGAGATGATTAATGACAGCGAATGCACAAAATTCTTTGGGTTAGCTGGCGCTATGGTTCCGGCGGGGATGAGACAAATTGTGAGCGACATGATACGGGATCGAAAGATCGATATTCTTGTCACAACTGGTGCGAATCTTGTTCACGATATTATTGAATCACTGGGACTTCACCATTACAAGGGGACTGAGGTGGCCGATGATATCGAACTGAAACATTGTGCCATCAACCGGATATATGATGTTTATCTGCCTGAAGAGCATTTTTCAAGGTTTGAAGAGAAACTCAAGCCAATCTTCCTGAAACTTCCTGAAATACTTTCTATAAACGATCTTCTTTCGCATATCGGTGGGGAACTCGATGACGATAATTCGATATTGAAAAGCGCCTGTGATATGGATGTTCCAGTGTATTGCCCCGCTATACAGGACTCGATCCTGGGTCTTCAGGCATGGCTGTTTAAACAGACAAAACCGCTCAATGTTGATGTTTTTGCGGACATGAAAGGGTTAATTGATCGGTGCTATGAGGCAAAGCGCACAGGTGTTTTTATCGTGGGCGGGGGAGTGCCCAAGAACTTCATTCTTCAGTCAATGCTTGTTACCCCCAAGTCATTTGATTATGCAATACAACTTACAATGGACAGGCCTGAGACAGGGGGTTTGTCCGGGGCGACGCTTGATGAAGCCCGCTCATGGGGGAAAGTGGGTGAGAATGCTCGGTCTGTGACAGTGTATTCTGATGCGACGATCACGCTTCCGATGATAGTTGCAGCGGTGAAAAGAGGGAATGAATAATGCGTAAGAAAACTCAGGTTATCCTTGCCCTTGACGTGACAAATAAAGAAAAGGCACTTTCTATGGCAAAAGAAACTGCATACCATGTTGATGCCATAAAGGTAGGATATCCCCTTGTTCTTTGGGCGGGGCTCGGCATAGTAGGGCAAATTTCTGAATTTGCGCCAGTGATAGCTGATTTTAAGGTCGCCGACATCCCCAATACAGACAGGCTGATATGCAGGCAGGCGTTTGATGCAGGCGCGAACGCTGTCATAGTTCATGGTTTTACAGGCCATGACAGTTTAATTGAATGCGTAAGAACAGCGCATGAATATAATGGTGAGATTTTCGTGGTCGCCGAAATGAGCCACCCCGGCGCCATTGATTTCATGCAGCCTGTTGGAGAACGGCTTGCCCGTCTTGCATTCGAATCAGGAGCTTCTGGTATTATTGCACCAGCAACGCGCCCCGACCGGATACAGAGGCTGCGCCACATCATTGGAGATTTAACAATTATCTCACCAGGCGTGGGAGCGCAGGGCGGGAGTGCAGCGGATGCGATCAGAGCCGGCGCGGATTATGTTATCGTGGGACGCAGCATTTACGAGTCAAAGATGCCTGCGAAAGAGGCTGAAAAAATAGTTAAGGAGATTGAATGCCGATGATGAAAAAAACCATTGCTGAATAGTGATGAGCCCTATGAGTACTGATGGCACCAATCTACATGTAGATAGGTCAATAGATATTGATACAGCCTCTTTTTTCCTTTGCTTGCATGCTTAAAGTTGTTTAAACTGGTAGTTGAAGAAATTGTGGTTGATGTAATGTCTCTTTCATCATCTTTGCCAGGTCGCCTATAGCGCGCAGACAATCTCCAACAAAGGTGGAACCGTGCATAGGGCAAGCCTCTTAGGCTTAAGATCAGCTAATCTTCCAGTGCACTCAGTGCCAGAACTGGACCACGACATACAATGGAAAAGAAATTGCGCTCACACATAGAGAGGCTGCTTTACTTATGAGTGATGCGAGAAGAAACTATAGAGTGGATAGAATGGCTATTTCGGGAGGAGAGTGACCCTGACAATAACGCTCGTTTTCATGTGGATACAAATGGTTCGATATTGACACCCGATTATCTGGATGAACTGGTTGAAGCGGTGATGACTGATATCGGTATAGACCTGAAAAGCCTCGAACTGGATACCTTTTCGCACATAACAGAAGTAAATAACAGGAGAGATTGGGAATATGGGAGAGAAAATAAGGAAGATCGATGAGCAATTGCAGGTCTGCGTACTGGATTACAGGCCAGTATTTCGAAGATTAGACATACAAAGGCCGGAATATGAAGAAAGGGTCAATGTCTGGAAAATTCTCTCTGGAACGGGATTGAATACTGTAATCTGCCAGACCGTCAAAGGGCACATAGGACCTGAATTATGACCAAAATTATAAAGTGAGAATAACCAAAATGACAAAGCCGCTGATAGCTCCATATGGTTCATGGAAATCACCAATAACATCGGACATGATCGCTTCTGGAACGATCAGGCTTGAGCAGGTTGTTCTTGATGGGGATCGTCATCACGAGAGGTTGATCTGTGTATGCGAAGACCATACTGATACAAAGCGCGAACCGGTCAACACTTTGTTCAGCATCTGGGATGGAACAAAATTGTGTATCGGTGAACTGAATGCAAAAGGGGCTCTTTCCCGTATCAAACGAGTTGCAGGCGGCATTGACGAATCCATCTTCCAGCCCGAATGGTCGCCAGACGGCATCCTACACTTCATTTCTGACAAGACTGATTGGTGGAACCTCTACTGCTGGGGCAAAGGGCAAATTGAACCTATAACTGAAATGGAAGTCGAGTTTGGAACCGATATGGTAATTAATGCCGGATATATATCCATTCCCCGGGCTATAGACTTCCCAACAGAGCGTGGGCTTAAAGCGCATGCCTTTTTCTATCCGCAACAAAACCACGACTATATAGCTCCGCCTGGTGAAAAGCCACTTTTACTGGTCATATCCCACGGCGGCCCGACATCAACCGTTACGAGTAAGTTAGATCTTATGATTCAGTACTGGACCAGCCGGGGATTTGCCATCCTCAACGTGAATTATGGCGGAAGCACTGGTTTTGGCCGATCATATCGACAATGTCTCAATGGTCAATGGGGGGCGGTTGATGTTGACGACTGCGTTAATGGGGCCAGGCACCTTGTTGATTCATGCGAGATGGATATAGATCGGCTTATCATCCGTGGCGCAAGCGCAGGAGGCTATACGACCCTCTGTGCTCTCACTTTCAGGAACACCTTCAAAGCAGGGGCAGACTATTATGGTGTAAGCGATCTGGAAACAATGAGAAAGGAGTCGCACAAGTTCGAGTCGCGATACCTAGATAGGTTGATCGGTCCTTATCCATGGTGCCGGGATCTTTATCAGAAGCGCTCGCCAATCAACTTCGTGGATAATATATCAAGTCCAGTGATCTTTTTCCAGGGACTTGAAGATAAAATTGTCCCACCTGATCAGACTGAAAAATTGTTCAATGCTTTGATTAATTACGAATAAAGGCGTTTTCAATAATAGCTATCAGGAGATTGATATGTTCCGTGCACGAATGTTAGGAAGAAAACTATTTGGTCCTTCATTTGACTATATCCTTTTCCTTCGCCCCCGCCAGTGGCTTATTCTGACATTTCAGTTGATAGTGGGGATCTTTACTGCTCCTTCGGTCGCTGCTGCGATTTCCCGGGGATCATTTGAAACGTTTTCCTGGAACAGGCTGGTGATGGCCTGGATGGCATGGGTTGTCTGCCTGAATGGTGGTACTCTGGCTTTTAATAGCGCTTATGATCGCGATGAAAAAGATATTGCTTATCTTGTCAAGCCACCAATCCCACCTCATCATCTGGCGACTTTCTCCTTTATCTTAATGGTTATTGGCTCAGGTCTTGCATTTCTTGTAACGCCGGCCTTCGGTCTGGTTACAGGAGGATGTGTCATAATGTCTGTCCTCTATTCTCATGATGCATTCCGCTGGAAGAGCATCCCAGGTGGCGATCTGACTATCAATATGGTTGGTTACGGTGGGTGCACGACACTTTCCGGGATAATGGTCGGGCAGGCTATTCTGGGTGCCATATCTGTCAATCCGGACCTGGCCGGCTGGTTACTGATTGTGGGATTTTGCCTCTTATTTGGATCATTCTATCCTTTGACCCAGATTTACCAGCTGGACACAGACCTCGAACACGGCGACTTGACTCTGGTTGCTGCCATTGGTGCAGGCAAAGCCCTGATCC
>JAGFND010000007.1 GCA_021409285.1 Candidatus Methanoperedens sp.
AGACTGAAACTCAAAGACAGAGGGATCGATACGAGTATTGAAGATGCTATGAGAATGCTTGAACGACTAAAGGCTGCACATATCGCTGTAGGAAAGGATGGCGAAATCCAAGTTTATAGAAAGTTGAGAAATATTGATGGATTGTAATTGTTGCTGATTTCTTGGCTTTTGTTTTGATGCACACACAAAAGAATGAAAGCCAATGAAATCAACTTATCTATTTCAGCAGCGGGATAAGAATATGCGTTTATACTTTCCTATGCGTAAATAAAAAGCAAATTATAAATAATTTCCAGTATATATTTATACTGTTCGTGTAGCACACCAGAAGAAAAGTGTGCCCCCATTTGAGTCCGTGACTATAAGGTTTTTGCCTGTTTTGTCCAAGCCGAGGACAGGGTAAACTTCAAATGCAAGGTAATCTTAAAAGCAACACTTATATGTTAAGAGATGAAAAAAGCCTGCTAACAGAAAAGCTTAAAAATTACATCCCAGAAGAATATAAAGTTACACTCATGCCGCATTTCTGTGTAGACAACTTTATTCGTTGCGATGAGAGCTATGATTCCTTTATTGAAAAATTTAAGAAGACCGCAACTCAGGGAGGTGGGAATACGGTTATGAGGCAAATGCTGCATATAGGAGGAAAAGCAACAAACTGCGCATCAGCGCTGGACAGCTTAGGTCTCAATCCCTGTTTGATTGCAAAAACAGATATTTTAGGATATAAATTGCTTGAATATTTCCTTGAAGGGAAAAACGTGGATATATCTCATGTAAGCAGAGATGGCGAGCTTGCCTTTACCACAGCCATTGAGCTTGAAGGTGTGAATATTATGTTCAGTTTCCCGGGTGTTACATCCCAATTTGGACCTGAATATCTTACTGAAGACGATGAAGAATTGATTAGAGAATCCGATATGGTGTGCATTTCTGACTGGGGCTTAAACAATTGTGGTACAAAGCTTGCAAGGTACGTTTTCAGCTTGGTTAAAAAAGAAGGAAAAGGTAAGACTTTTTTTGATCCAGGGGACCCATCTCCAAAAAAGGAGAGGGAAGAAGTAGAAGTAAAAGGGATTAAGAATATGTTGAAACAGGGCTTAGTGGATATACTCAGTGTGAATGAAAACGAGCTAATAAGGTATGGAGGTATCGACTTTCTCAGAAAAGTAACAAGAGTGGATATGCACACTGAAAAATACGTAAAAACGTTCTATAATGATAAAGAAACCGAAGAAATACCAGCATTCAATGTAGAGCCAAAAAGATTAACAGGGGCCGGTGATGCATGGAATTCTGGAGATATACTTGGTGAAGCTATGGGGCTTTCTGATGAACTGCGGCTGTTACTTGCGAACTCAGTAGCAGCGTATTACATTTCAGACCTAGAAGGAAAGCATCCTACGAGGCAAGATTTAATAAAATTGTAGGAACCAGACATGCGTGGAAAAGAAAGTCGTCTTGAAGAAGATCCCCTCTGGTATAAGGACGCTATAATATATGAGGTTCATGTGAGGAGCTTTTACGATAGCAACGGCGATGGGATAGGGGATTTTATCGGGCTTACCCAGAAGCTTGATTATCTTAAGGACCTTGGGATAACAGCCATATGGATTCTTCCATTTTATCCGTCTCCCCTAAAAGATGACGGATATGATATATCTGATTATCTCGATATTCATCCTAATTACGGAACTCTGAAAGAATTCAAAAATTTCTTAAAGGAAGCCCATGATAGAGGAATAAGGGTTATAACAGAGCTCGTTTTAAACCATACCTCTGACCAGCATCCCTGGTTTAAGAGGGCAAGAGCAGCACCTCAAGGTTCTAGGTGGAGGGATTTCTATGTCTGGAGCGACACACCAAAAAAATATAAAGATACAAATATTATATTTAAGGACTTTGAAAGCTCGAACTGGGCATGGGACTCTACCCAAATGGCTTACTATTGGCACCGCTTTTATTCACATCAGCCGGATTTGAACTATGATAACCCGCATGTTGAGAAGGCTATGCTGAAGGTTATAGATTACTGGCTTAATATGGGGATTGATGGAATGCGCCTGGATGCAGTCCCCTATCTCTTTGAAAGAGAGGGAACAAACTGTGAAAACCTGCCTGAAACCTATGAATTCCTGAGGAAGCTCAGGGCACACGTAAATGCTAAATATAAGAATAAGATGCTTCTTGCTGAGGCAAACCAATGGCCTGAGGATGCTGTTGCCTACTTTGGAAACGATGATATATGCCATATGGCTTTCCACTTCCCATTGATGCCAAGAATATTCATGGCGCTTCGAATGGAAGACAGGTTCCCTATAATTGATATTCTTGAACAGACCCCACAGATACCAGAATCCTGCCAGTGGGCGCTTTTCTTGAGAAATCATGACGAACTTACTCTATCGAGGGTGACAGACGAAGAGAGGGAATATATGTTCCGCATGTACGCGCATGATTCTGTGGAGCGAATAAATCATGGTATACGTCGCCGCTTAGCTCCCCTCCTCGGAAACCACAGAAGAAGAATAGAACTTATGAAAAGCTTGCTTTTATCCCTGCCAGGGACGCCAGTAATTTATTACGGGGATGAGATTGGGATGGGGGATAACATTTATCTGGGCGACAGAAATGGAGTGCGCACGCCAATGCAATGGAGTGCGGATAAAAACGGTGGCTTTTCTCGTGCCAACCCCCAAAAACTCTTCATATCTGTTATCATCGATCCTGAATATCATTACGAGGCAGTCAATGTAGAAGCTCAGCAGAATAACCCGCACTCGCTTCTGTGGTGGATGAAACGTCTTATCTCCCTAAGGAAGCGGTTCAAAGCATTTGGGCGCGGAACTATGGAATTCCTGTATCCTGAGAACTGCAAGGTCATAGCCTTTATTCGACGCTATCAGGATGAATGCATATTAGTTATTGCCAACCTATCGCGTTTTATTCAATACGTTGAGCTTGATCTTTCAGCTTTTAAGGGAAGAACACCTGTTGAGCTTTTTAGCAGGACAGAAATCCCCCCAATTGGAGATAAGCCCTATTTTATCACTCTGGGACCTCATGATTTCTACTGGTTTTCCCTAGAGCTAAAGCAGGTCTGCGAACTTCGAATCCCCGAAATTGCGTCTATAGATGTAGCGGATGAGCGTATGTTTTTTGAAGAAACAAGAACAGAACTGGAAAGTATTTTGGCAGCCTACCTGCAGGCATCCTGCTGGCCAGGAAAGAAAGCAAGAACCATCAAATCGGCAAGTCTGCTTGAGGTTATTCCTGTACCCTATAATTCCTCACTATTCTATATGACCATGATTCACATCGAATATATCGATGGCAGCCCTGAGATTTATAACCTGCCACTCACCATTGCCTTTGGGGAAAAAGCGTCGTATATGCAGGATAAAGCCCCTCAAAGCATTATAGCTCGTGTAAACATGAGAGGCAAAGAAGGCGTTTTCTACGACGCCTCAGCAGACAGGGATTTCTGCTATGCATTAGTTGAGGCCATTTCCCACCGCCGTCGCTTCAAAGGAAAGAACGGCGAAGACATAGCCTCTCCTACCAGGGCGTTCCGGAAGCTCCTCGGGCCGACTGAAATCCTGCCTGAGCCTGAAATTCTTAAAGGAGAGTACAGTAATATTCTCATTGCATATGGGGATAAGCTTGTTTTGAAGTTTTTCCGCCGCATCGAAGAAGGGCAAAATCCCGATCTTGAGATAGGACTTTTTCTTACGGAAAGGAAATCTTTTGCCCATATCCCCCAAGTCGCAGGTGCTCTTGAGTACTACGGGTATAATGGCGAACCTGCTACTCTAGCTATCCTCACGGGCTATGTGCATGACCAGAGGAATGCATGGCAATACACTTTAGATGTACTTGGTCGCTACTTTGAGCTTGCTCTTGCAAAAAAAGGCGCAGAGATACCCTCAATCCATAAATCTCTGATCGATATGGTCGATGAAGATATTCCCATTCAAATCCAAGAGATGATGAACTCTTACATAGAGACAGCGCGGCTTTTGGGACAGCGTACTGCAGAGCTTCACATTGAGCTGGCTTCAGATCCAGAAAACCCCAACTTTGCACCTGAAGCATTCTCTTCCCTATATCAGCGCTCAATCTACCATTCCATGCAGGGTATGGCAAAGCAGGTCTTTCAGCTTCTGCGCAAGCGAATGAATTGTCTTCCTGAAGCTGCGAGAAAGGATGCACAGCAGGTTCTTAACCTCGAAGGGGAGATTCTCAAGCGCTTCAGGTCAGTCATAGACATCGAGATAACAGCAATGCGGATACGATGCCATGGCGACTACCATTTAGGGCAGGTTCTTCGAACTGGGAATGATTTTGTTATTATTGACTTCGAAGGAGAAACTGAAAAGGCTTTGAGTGAAAGAAAGTTGAAGCGCTCTCCTTTCAAAGATGTTGCTGGAATGATCAGGTCTTTCCATTACGCAGCTTATGAGCTCTGCCTCAATCGTACATCTCTTAGACCTGAGGACATCCCCGTACTTGAGCCATGGTCAGATGTATGGTATACATATGCTGGAGTTGCCTTTTTAAAGTCATACCTTGACACAGCTAAGGAAGAGATATTCATTCCAAAGAATAGAGAAGAGATTAAAGTTCTGTTAAATGTGTTTTTACTTGAGAAGGCGGTTTATGAGCTTGATTATGAATTGAACAATCGCCCTGAGTGGGTAATTATACCGTTAAAAGGAATACTTAACCTCGCCACCTACGGTTAAGTAAAACGTATTTTTATCACCTTATCCAGGATGTCATGAAAAAAAAATAAAACCATTTTAACACCTCCTACCTTCTTATAATATGCTTAATCCATTCCTTCCATTCCACCTGGTGGAATTCCTCCGGGTGGTACACCTCCTGCAGGTGCGGATTTGCTTGAGAGCACATCATCGATGCGCAGTATCATCGTAGCTGCCTCCGTGGCAGAATCGATAGCCTGTGTCTTTATTCTGAGAGGCTCAACCACGCCTTTTTCCCACATGTCCACGACTTTTCCAGTGAACACGTTGAGCCCTGCTGTCTTATTGCCCTTCTCATGCTGGCTTCGCATCTCCACAAGCATATCAATGGGGTCAAGACCAGCATTTTCAGCCAGAGTCCTGGGGATGATTTCAAGCGCCTCGGCAAATTTTGCGACAGCCAGCTGTTCCCTGCCTATTAATGTGGCTGAATATTCTCGCAGGCGCAGAGCCAGTTCAACTTCTGGCGAACCGCCACCTGCTACAAGTGTCTCATCCTCGATCGCAACTCCAACAACACGCAATGCATCATGAAGCGCTCGCTCGGCTTCATCCACCACGTGCTCGGTCCCTCCACGAAGAATAATGGAGACTGCCTTGGGGTTATGGCACCCTGTAACATATGTCATTGCATCCTCACCGATCTTTTTCTCCTCTACAATATCCGCTTTTCCAAGATCAGATCTGCTGATTTCCTTTAGACCAGTCTGTATCTTTGCACCTGTTGCACGTGCCAATTTTTCCATGTCGCTTTTCTTTACGCGCCTTGCTGCGTATATGCCTGCTTTTGCAAGATAATGCTGTGCAATGTCATCTATTCCCTTCTCAACAAAGACCACATTTGCACCGCTGTCTATCACTTTGCTGATCATGTCATGCAACATCTGTTCTTCCTGGTCCAGAAATAACTGGAGCTGGTCAGGTGTTTTTATTGAGATCTCGGCTTTCACTTCTGTCTTTTTGATCTCAAGGGCCTCGGTGAGCAGAAGTATTCTGGCATCATGGACATTCTTTGGCATGTTCGTATGGACTCTTTCATTATCGATTACCATGCCTTCGATCAGCTCTGATGCTTCTACACTGGCGCCAACTTTCTTCTCAATTTTGATATCTTCAACATCTACTGTATATTTACCATTCTCTTTATCAAGCACAGCTAATATGGCATTTACCGCAAGGTTGGAGAAAACATCCTTGGACGCTTCAGATCCTTTTCCGGTAATCGCAGTCACCGCGATTTTCAATAATAAATCCTTATCTTCAAGGGTCACTGGTTTTGCAAGGGTTTTAAGGATCTCTTTTGCTTTTGATGATGCAAGCCTGTATCCGCTGACGATGACTGTGGGATGCACACCCTGCTCCAAGAGTTCTTCAGCATTCTTCAGGAATTCACCTGCAAGCACTGCTGCAGTTGTTGTGCCATCTCCCACCTCGTCATCCTGGGTCTTTGCGACTTCCACTATCATCTTGGCTGCCGGATGCTGGATGTCCATTGTCTGGAGAATGGTTGCACCATCATTCGTGATTACGATATCCCCCACCGCGTCCACGAGCATTTTATCCATACCCTGCGGTCCCAGGGTCGTCCTGACCGCCGCTGCTACTGCCCTGGCAGCCATGATATTGTTATGCTGCGCTTCTTTTCCTTTTGTTCTTTGACTGCCTTCTCTTAGAATATAGATTGGCTGTCCTGCTAATTGTCCTGCCATAACTAACCTCCGTCTCGATCGCGACCTGTTTTTCAACTTTAGTGCCGGGCATTACCCATGATTGGCATTTCTATATCATCCTGAACTTACGAGATTACCACGTAGGTTTAGAAAATGATCACTCGTTTTACTCTCCATCTAATATGTATGACATTAATGGCATTTATATATGTTGATTGGGGCATTGCCCCCCAATGACAATGAAGTACGGCGGCGACTCACACGTTTTGGCTCCAATGTACCGAAATATTTAAAAGAGAGAGGTTCTAATTAAGAAACGGCAGCCCGCACTTTCGGCAATAGATTCTTTATTCCGGATGGAAGAGGATGCAGATCTTACAATATGCCTTCATACCTTAGGTCAAAACATTGGAAAGGCTATGAGAGATAAGATGAAAGAAAGTGAATACCTTATGTTCATGCTGATTGAAGAGGTTGCGAGGTGAGTCACTTGGAGTCAATCATTGAGGTCAGGAATCTTACCAAAGTGTTCAATTCAAGAGGAAGGAAAATAACAGCAGTGAATGATGTCAGTTTCGATGTATCCAATGGTGAGATTTTTAGTATGATAGGACCGAACGGAGCCGGCAAATCCACCGCCTTTGCCATGATGACCACATTAATTAAACCCACAAGCGGCAGCATAAAGGTTGCAGGTTTTGATGCTGAAAATGAAGATGACAGGATAAGGCCAATCATAGGTATAGTTCCTCAGAAGTTAAGCCTTTACCCGGATCTTACAGCCAGGGAGAACCTGGAGCTTATGGGCAACCTTTATGATGTACCTAAAAAAGTCATGGAAGAAAGGATTGAATATTACCTGAAACTGGTCAATCTTGAAACTCATGCAGACCGTTTTACGGGGGGCTTCTCAGGAGGCATGAAGCAGCGCCTTTCCGTGATCAGCGCAGTGATACATGACCCGCAGATAATCTTCTGGGATGAACCAACGACAGGCCTTGATCCGCAGACAAGACAAGCTATCTGGAAACTTGGCCGGAAGTTCAATACGGAAGGAAAAACTCTTATTTTCACTACACATTACATGGATGAAGCAGATAAACTCTGTGATAGGGTTGCCGTGATGAATGCCGGTAAACTGATGGCTTTAGATACACCTGAGAACCTGAAGAAGGCTTCAAACAGCACAAGTCTTGAAGAAGTTTTCATTCATCTGACAGGCGAGGAGATACGTGATTGAAATGGATTTAAAAAAGGAAATCAGGAAATCCTGGGTAATTATGATCAAGGAGTTCAGGCAGATTATCAGGAAAAAAGCCTTCATGATCCCGATGTTTATGTTCCCAATAGTCATGATCGTCTTTTTCGGCTACGGGATGGGCGGCACTGTCAAGAACGCCGACGTTCTTATCGTCAATGACGACACAGGTATAGCCTCAAGCTCCCTCGTTCAGGAAATCGGAAGCTTCATCCCCAAATACGGCGATGACAAAATGTTCTCGATAACTTACACGAAGGATATGGGGCAATCAGAAGCTGAGAGGAAAATAGATTCTGGGTTGTATAAAGCAATCCTGATCATCCCACAGGATTATAGCGAGCGCGTGGCAAGAAATGAGAGCGTGACCCTGACGCTTCTGACTGACTCCTCGGACACCTCATCAAGCAGCATAATCATTAATTTTATGAAGCAGTTATTTTCAGGAACGTCGAGTTCGCTTGTTACGTTGAAAATTCCTGATATTTACGGCAAGCTACAGTATATTGACTTCCTCACACCTGCAGTTATTGCCCTTACAGTGTTCATGGGTACTATTCAGACCATGGGTTATGCAATAGCAGGAGAGCGGCAGGACGGCACATTGGTTCGTATTATGATGACACCTGTGAGCAGGGGAGCCATTATTCTCGGTAAAACCTTACATCAGCTTGTATTGCAGCTTGCCAGAGCTGTGGTGCTGATAATCGGAGCAATTGTTATTCTCGGGGTCACCATGAACGGAAGCTGGTTGCTTGTGGCTCTGGTGCTTATAATCTTCACTTTAAGCGCAGTAGGTCTTGGAATGGCTATCTCTGCCGTATCAGAGGACATGACCTCTTTTCAGGCGATAAGCATGTTAATCGCCTTTCCTTCCATGTTTGCCACGGGTGTTTTCTATCCGTTAAGCTCGGTTCCTGACTGGATGCGCTGGATAGCGTATATGGTGCCTCTGAGTTATGCTAACGATGCAATGCGAACCATCATGATAAAGGGACTGGGTTTGAGCTTTATAGCTAATGATTTGATAATACTTGCTTTATTTGCGATCTTTTATTTCGCTTTGGGGGTCTATCTATTTAGGAGGGAAGTATAAGAATGAGAATGAAAAAAAACTGGATTGCCTTTTTCATGCTGGTTGTTCTGGCAATAGGCGTCGCCGCAGGCGCCGATACCCCAAGCACATATAACGTGCCCAGAAGCTTTGATTTTGCGACAAATTACTATAATGCATTCGGCAGCCCGGATATTAATGCTACTATTATGGGCACAAATGAATTCGACAGGGACGAGACTATTACTTTATATGTTGACTTAATGAACCGGGGCAAATTTTTAGGATTTGAGAGAGACCATACCCCTACAACTGCTGATGAAATATATGCCGCCCAGACCGAAGTGAAGCTTGAAGGGAGGATAGTTGACGCAACCGGCATAATTGCATCGCTCTCTGTTGATCCGGATAGCCCGCTTGAAGTCAAGTCTCCTGCCCAGCAGGTAGGTTCCATAAATAGCGGGCAGAAGGTGCTTTCTCCGGTAAAATTCGATATAAAAATCGCCAAGAAAGCAAAGGCTGGCGTATATAATCTCACCTTGAATCTCACCTATGATTACCAGAAATTTGTGTCGATATCGAATACAAATGCAACCGCGCAAACATACGATGCAAGCTATTGGTACGGGATGATGGCTCAAAACCAGACCCTGAAAATGAAGGTAAAAACGCAGGCAGATTTCGAGGTCGTGCGAACCACAGGAAGTTTTTACGCAGGAAGGGAAGACATTGTTGAGATAGCGATTAAAAATACGGGAGAGGAAGAAGCGAAAGATGCCAGGGCAATAATCAACCCGTCTGACCCTCTTAGCACCACAGATGACCAGGCGTTCCTCTATACTATAAAGCCAGGCGATACTGTAGTTGCCACCTATAAAATCAAGGCAGATAGCAAGGCTGTACCTAAAACCTATGCGGTAGACACCGTTATAAGATACGAAAACCCGGACGGGGATATCAAATATTCAACCATCCTGCAGGCGCCGGTGGATGTAAAGGAATTGGGCTTCTTCCAGAGATTGTTCGGATTGGTTTAGAGGGCACCAGCCAGTGCCATCATTGTCATTCAGTATCAACACACCCGGTTATTTCTCTTCTTCAAGATGACAGCAATTTCCCCAGGAACTTCGTGTACATCACAAGATCCTCTATCAATATGTTCTCGTCATCCGAATGCGTATTGCTCTGTGTTCTTCTTCCTATGCCGTAGCAGCACGCGGGCAGTCCCGTTACTTTTACCGCATAAGCCACATCAAGGCTTCCCTGCGCACCTGCAAGGCTCACATCCCTTCCGGCCACATCATCCGCAACGCTTTTGACTTTATTCACCCATGGATGCTTCATATCAGTAAGCAATGGAGCATATATCTCATCGCAGCTCCATTTAAGGATAATATCAGGATGTTCTTTCCTGACTTTTGAAAGCGCATCAATGAATTCCTTTCTGACATCATCGTAATTCTCTTCGGGGATGAATCTCCTGTCCCCTTTCAGCGTGCATCGATCAGGCACTACGTTCTGTTTTACTCCTCCGTTTATCATGGTTATATTCAGGACAGGCATCAGTGTCTTTATCCCGGTCATCCTGCTTATCGCCATACTTGCCGGTACTTTAGAACGCTTTTTCTCGATATTTGCCTTCAATTCCATTAATTCATTCATGACCGGGATGGATTTCTCTATTGCGTTTATGCCAAGAAAACTGCTCCCGCTGTGATATGATCTCCCGATAACATCCACCTGCCAGTCCACATTCCCGTTCGAAGCTATAGTGATGTCATCGCTGTCCCCATCCATGCTCAGGAAATAATCCGCTTCAAGTTTACCCAGGTCAGCAAAATAACACAATCCCGAATAAGGCCCCATCTCTTCATCGGTTGTAAGAGCGATATTGAGGTTGAAATTCGGTTTGATATCAAGTTCTGACATCGCAGATAGCAATGTAATAAGAGCAGCAACGCCTCCCTTTGAATCAGCCACTCCGCGGCCGTATATACGCCCATCTTTAACAGTGCATTCAAAAGGCGGGACAGTCCAGTTCGGACTTGCGGGAACAACATCAAGATGCGTGTTGATCAGAAGGGTTTTTTCCGCCCCGACATCCAGTTTTGCCGATAAGTTCGCACGATCTCCCGTAAGATGCAAAAGACGGGGATTTTTCTTCTCGAATAATTCGCGAGGCATAACAATCGTCTCAACTTGAAACCCAAGTTCTTCAAGATTCCTTCCTGCAAGTTCCATGGCTCTCATGTAATTTTCACCCGGCGGCACAGCGGTCTGGATGCGTACAAGGCCATCAAGTGTTCTTATTGTCTCATCGGTTCTGGAGTCAAGATATTCTAATAACGCCTTCATTATGCTTAAAAAAGTCGTTTTTACCCAAATGCTTTTTGCCTCGCTTACAGGTATTAGACCCGATGGCACTGGAAGAAGACATAAGGTCTATTGAAGAAGAAATATCTAAAACGAAATACAACAAGGCTACCGAAGGTCATATCGGGCGCCTGAAGGCCAAACTTTCACGATTAAGAGACGAAGTTCAAAAAAGAGCTTCTGCAAAAACAGGCGGTGAAGGTTTTTCTGTAAGAAAATCCGGTGATGCGTCTGTTGTACTGGTAGGATTCCCATCCGTTGGCAAAAGCACGCTTCTGAATAGTCTGACAGGAACAGAATCAGCGGTTGCTGCTTATGAATTCACCACTCTTTCAGTTGTACCAGGTACACTTACGCATAAAGGAGCCACTATCCAGATCCTCGATGTACCCGGTATCCTGAGGGGTGCCGCTTCAGGAAGAGGTCGAGGCAAAGAAGTACTTGCGGTCGTAAGGAATGCGGATTTAGTAATAATTATGCTTGATGTTTTCCAGCTTGTCCATTATGATGTTCTTTTCCAGGAACTTTTTGAAGCTGGAATTCGAGTCAATTCAAGGCCTCCAGAAATGACGATCAGAAAAAAACCAAGAGGGGGGATAATGATCAATAGCACAGTAGATCTGGGACTTGATGAAGATACGATAAAGTCGGTAATGGGAGAATACAGGATACATAATGCAAATGTAGTGATACGTGAAAATATCAGCATCGACCAGTTAATAGATGCAATACTTGGAAACAGAAAATATATTCCTGCCGTCGTTGTGATCAATAAGATCGATCTTGCAGATGAATATGCGATAAGGGCATGTAGAGAAAAATTCCCGGAAGCACTCCTTGTTTCAGCAGACAAGAAAGTCCATATCGAAGAACTCAAGGAGAGACTTTATGAAAAACTTGGGTTTATTAGGATATTTATGAAGCCGCAGGGGAAGGCTGCCGATCTGGAAGAACCCATGATAATAAGATATGGCGCCACGGTCGGGGATGTATGCGACAGGCTTCACCGTGATTTCAGGAAAAGGTTCAGGTATGCGCAGATATGGGGTTCATCGGCAAAACATGAAGGACAGCGTGCCGGGCTCGACCATTCCATGGAGGATAATGATATCCTGACGCTTGTGCTGAGGAAATGATAATATGAAAACCCATGAGGGCAGATTTATTCCAGAAACCCCGCTATTAACGGTCGATGCCCTGATATTATATGAAGGAAAACTTGTCCTTATCAGGCGCCTTAACCCTCCATTCAAAGATCATTTTGCACTTCCGGGGGGATTTGTGGAGGTGGGGGAAACAGTTGAAGCTGCGGTTGTGCGTGAAGCAAAAGAGGAAACAGGGCTTGATATAACTCTTTTGAAGATAGCAGGCGTGTATTCTGACCCTTCACGCGATCCGAGAGGCCATATTGTTTCTATTTGTTTCCTTGCAAAAGGGAGTGGAAAGCTTAAAGCAGGTTCGGATGCAAAAGATATAATGCTTTTTGGTTTGAATGAAATACCCAGAATAGCATTTGACCATAATATGATCATAGAGAACTCAAAGAGTGATATAAATGGAATTCTGTCCGAAATGTAAAAGCATGATGATGCCTGCAAAAAACATTTATAAATGCAGGAAATGCGGGTTTGAAAAAAATATCAAGGAAGGTTTTGTTTCAAAGACCCAAAGGAATGAACGTGAAGTAACAGTGCTGGAACAGCGGGAGATGGGGCTTCCCACGGCTCGCCAGAGATGTGAAGATTGTGGAAATGACACAGCGTACTGGTGGCTGCGGCAGCTTCGTTCAGCAGATGAAAGTGAGGTCAGATTCTTCAGGTGCACAAAATGCGGTAAGACCTGGCGAGAGTACAATTGATAAGCCTGAACCTGGCAAACCCATTCTGAATTATTTATTTAAACGATTAATTATTATATAACGGCCATTAAAAATCACAAATTATTTAAGGCATCAGAATAAGAGTATTGATGTGACCATAACAGGAAAAACGGGAAAAAACGGGGTCAATTAACAAAATCAGGATAGGAACAACATAAAATGATTCCGTGAGGTAATTTAAAATGTTTCCCAAAAAGAATAGCACAGCTTTTCCATTGAAAAAGAAACTTGTATTGATCTCAATCACAATGTTTTTTCTTCTGGCCGCAATAGTCTCAGCGCAGAAGGACGTATCCTGTTATCACTGCCATACAGGAGTTGTATCGGAATTCAGAAATAATATTCACTATCAGATGGGTTTCACATGTGAAAATTGCCACGGAGGAAATATTCAATCAAATACCTCTGTTGTATCCGCGAATGTAATGTCAGGAGATTTTATCGGCCGCCCATCCAGGCAAGATATAACCAATGTCTGCTCAAAATGCCATGAAAAGGAAACAAAGGATTACAAGCAGAGCATCCACTGGGAACAGATCGAAAAAGGTCATCTTGAAGCTGCGACCTGTACCGATTGCCATGGAATACATGAGATCCGCGCAGTATCTGATAACAAATCATCTTCAAACCATCAGAACAGTCCGGCCACATGTGCAAAATGCCATTCCAACAAAGAAATGATGAGCGCATGGTACTATGGTATAAAGACAGATCGGATGGACACATATAAAGAATCTTTCCACTGGAAAGCACTTGAGAACGGATATAATGTGGTGGCGACGTGCGCCGATTGTCATAACAACCACAATACAAAATCACATGATGATCCGCAATCAAGCACATATCCGGACAACCTGCCAAAAACATGTGGAAAAGCGAACTGCCATCCTGATGTCAAATTTGACGCAAAAATAGCAGCCGGCCTTGTCCATGATAAGGAATCACTGCATACGGGAGAACTCATATTCAACAAGACCGGAATCGACCCATTGATAAAGTCATATTATCTTGGTCCTTTTGACCTTGCATACTGGATTGCATTATTTTTCAAGATATTGACAACAGGTGTAATAGGCGTCTTTACAGGTATGGTGCTTCTTGACCTGTTCTCGCATTTCAAGGTACAGAAGAGATGGTAGATCATGTCCAGATCCAGGCAGATAGAAGTTACGATCACTGAGGAATTTTCAGGAGAAAATACAATGAGTGAGGTTTATTTCAAGAGATTTACATTCAATCAACTCGTACAGCACTGGGTTATGATAGGCAGTTTCATGGTTCTTGTAGTAACTGGAATGCCGGTCAAATTCCCGGACACATGGTGGTCGCCTGTAATAATCAATATGGTTGGCGGATTTGAAATGAGGACGCAGTTGCACCATGCAGCAGGTATCGGAATGGTCATTCTTGGCCTGTGGCATGTCGGATATCATGTTTTCGTGGATAAGGAATCGCTGCTTGATCGTAAGGTGTGGCCAACAATAAAGGATGCAAAGGATTTCTGGCAGACAATATTATTCTACTTTAGAAAAGCGGAACATCCGAAATTCGGGAGATATTCATGGAAAGAGAAATTTGACTACTGGGGCGCTTTCTGGGGAATGGTAATGCTGTGCGTCACTGGACTCATAATGCTCTTCCCGTTCACTGCAATGAACTATATTCCTTATGCATATGTGCATCTTTCAACCATCATTCATACAGATGAAGCATTGCTTGCGACACTATTCATCTTCATAGTCCACTGGTGGAATGTCCATTACAGTCCGGAATCGTTCCCCATGTCAAAAACATGGCTTACAGGGAACCTTTCAGAAACGCAGATGAAACATGAACATCCGCTTGAGTATGAAGAGGCAATGAGACAGATACGTGAAAAGGATGAACATTAACACTTTCCGATCAGATGATTTTTCTTGAGGTTTTCAAATACCTCTGTTCCTTTTTTCGTCAGAATAAACTTCTTCCAGGTTCTTTTCCCGGGAGTCAGGGACTGAATCAGCCCGCGCTCTTCCAGTTCCCGCATTGCATAACTGATATTCTGCAATGATCTCTCAGTGGAATCTGCTATATCCGATGCCTGTATCATCCTCTTTTCGTGCATCATTTTTAATACGATCAGTCTTCTATCCACTCCCACAACCCACATTGATAGCCCATCTAAATTGACTACCCCCAGAATAAATAATTTAAACAGTTCTGTATTTGAATCATATGAGCATTCAAATTTATCCTGGATTTTTTCCTCTTGGGATTGCTGTTGCTGCAATGAAATACCTTCAAGGTCGACACAGGGCTTATTAGTTTGAAATTCACTTTTTGAGGGGAGAGGCATTATGGCTACAATCGAAAATAAAACTAATGATAATATGACTACCAGGATTCGTAAGGTTTTATTAGGTCGTTCATTATCCTTCATACTATTTACGTGAATTCTTTTTCCATCGTATTATGTTTTCCCCAATACAATCTAAATTCTTTTTATCTTTAAAAATTAAATTATCTATAATTAATAATAACTTATCACAAATTAGAAAGATTTATAATATTTAAGAATTATAGGTTTATCAAACATGTTCATCGTAACATGGTGATTAATCTTTAAAAAAGGAGAATTTATGGATAAATTGATTGAAATGCTCATTGGACCAGCAATGTTTTTAGTATTGGCAGGAATCTTCTATCTTGTGATAGAATTGAGAATTAGAATGCTCAAGTGTAGGGGTTAATTATTCTTGCGATGAGGTTTTTAATTACCCCTGTTCCTTTTTTCGTGTATCGATTTTAATTTTTATCAGAATACGGCCCAGCTCTGCTGCCGTTATAACGTTTGACCCTATCACCCATTCTTCCTTTAAATTTAAAAGAATAAAATTATATATAATTAATAACAAGTTAGCACAAATTAGAAAGATTTATAACATTTAGTAATTATTGACCATTGAACAGCCATCAATAATGTTGATTCTCTATGATGATAACTGTTTAAAAAAGGAGGAAACATTACATGAAATCTGAAATTGTATCCATTTCAAATCAAAATTTAAGAGCAGCCAAATCAGACCTTATGAATGGTATCGATAGTTTCTCACTGCTTTCAAGCATCTGGACTGAAATCAGGAACGACAGAGACAAATCAAAAATAAGGAAAAAAGGAGTGAATTGAAATGGTGGATATTTTACTACTTGATCCGACGACATTAACAAATATACTTTTAATAGCCATCAGCGGCACTCTTATTTGCCTGGGTGTGCATTTTGTGCCGGTCGGGGGAGCCCCAGCGGCAATGGCACAGGCGACCGGTATAGGAACAGGTACTGTGGAACTTGCGGCAGGTTCGGGACTTGTGGGTTTGATAACATCGGCTTATATGTATGCAAATGCTCCCAATCCAACAATGGCTTTAGTACTGGCTGCAGGAGCTACAGGTTCAATGATAATGATAGCAAGCACAATGCTTGCAGGAAATTTGGTTTATGGTTATGGCGTAGGGGTGCCTTTCGCTTCTGCCCAGATTAAAAAAGACCCCATTACAGGCGAACGCCAGGATACTTATATGTCAAAAGGAACACAGGGTCAGGGAATTCCAACCATATGTTATGTAAGCGGCATTATCGGGGCGGCGCTGGGCGGAACAGGAGGTGCTCTTATTTATTATGTTCTGATAGGTATATACGGCCAGTTGATAAGTACAACAAGTGCAGTTGCAGTTGCGGGCGTATTCACAATGGGTGTTTTCTATGTAAATGCCGTTGTTCCGTCTTATGGTGTGGGCGGAACAATAGAAGGATTCCATGACCCCAAGTTCAGGCGGGTTCTACCAAAAGATGCTTTCACAAGTTTTCTTGTAAGTCTTGTTTTAGGTATCGTGGCAATACTGATAACAGTAGGGATGTAGTATTATCATCTGCGAGAAGGAGTAAATATGGTTATAGCTATAATCGCATTCGATAAGGGATCAAAATATGTTCTAAGGAGGTTACGATGAGCCTTGAGTTTAGTTCAATGGTGGCAGGAGGATTAGGTATAATTTTCATTATCGTCTTGCTGGGTCCTTTTTTGACCAAAAAAATTGAACATAACCTTGAGGTATTCCTTTTCTCAATGGGCATACTGGCGGTGACGGTTAACTCTATTTTTCTGAAAGTATCATCCGAAGCTGGAGTAGCAGCAGAAGAGACTTTGCCAAACTGGAACTTGCATTTGATAGAAAAAGCACTTGTCGACCCTATCGAGATTTCGCTTGCCGTATTATTCGCAGGACTTGTTTTCCACTATGGGCGAGGGCACATCAGAAAATTAATGGAAAAAATATTGGCCAGGATACCGCTAAAGATAGTAGTCTTTGCAGTTATCGCATTACTTGGCCTTCTCTCAAGCGTAATCACAGCCATCATCGCTGCGCTTTTGCTTGTTGAGATTGTCAGCGCATTGAGACTTGACCGCAAGACCATGGTGAACCTGACGATAATAGCATGCTTTGCCATTGGTCTTGGAGCAGCGCTTACTCCAATCGGTGAGCCTCTTTCCACGATAGTGATAAAGACAAAGATGAACGAGAGCTTCTTTTATCTTGTTGATCTGTTGGGCATATATATCATACCCGGAGTGCTGGCATTTGGTATCATAGGTGTTTTCTTTGCTTATAGAAAAGAAATAAAAGCGCCTGCGGGAGAGATCGAAGCGACAGATGAAGGTCATGAGAGCATAAACGATGTGCTGATCAGGGCAGCGAAAGTATATGTGTTCGTGATGGCACTTGTGCTTCTTGGAACAGGTTTTACGCCCATCATTGAGTGGTATGTTATAAAAATGTCCGGAGAAGCCCTTTACTGGGTGAATATGGTTTCAGCCATCCTTGATAATGCAACTCTTGCGGCTGCAGAGGTCGATCCTTCGATGATCGTGCCGGGTCTGATTGATCCTGCTATCAAGATCAAGAGCGTTCTTATGGGATTGCTTGTATCAGGCGGTATGCTAATACCTGGCAATATACCAAATATTATCTCAGCTAACAAGCTTGGGATCACAAGCAAGGAATGGGCAAGACTTGGAGTTCCTTTGGGTCTTGTAGCAATGCTGGTATTCTTTATAATTCTCTATGCGCCGAACTATATCTAACAATTTATTAAACAATAATGAGAAAATAATGATATGTAAACATTGTGGGCACACTGTTAGTATGGCAGGAGGCCTGTGCTTTCATACAGAGAATGGTTTCTCGCAAACCTGCAAGATATGTGGTTGCAGGTTTCCGGAACAAGATGAGGATCACATGGTGAACAATAAATGAAAATAAAATTAATCAGTTATATAATATTTTTGTTTCTTCTAAAGGTTAGGCATCATAAAATTTTTTCAATTGAAAAAATTACTCCTAAACAATTGGTGTCTAACCGGAATTTGAAATAACGATATTTCCTGATATTAAAATTGTGCAAATTTTAAAACCAGTAGATTGAAATACAAGAAATTAGTAAATAACGAGATATGGGAGGATATAATGTTCAATAAAGTTCTATTTCCGACAGATTTTTCAGCGAATGCGCATAAAACTCTTGAGTGTATTGGTGAGATTCCCGGTGTAAAAGAGGTAGTGCTTTTGCATGTTGTTGCAGTCCCCTCGGGTGTTTTCGATTCAAAGCATGGGTGGATTCAGGGACCGCATGTAGAGGATGCAAAGATTCGCCTGGAAGAACATAGAAAACATCTTGAAAGTCTTGGATTGAATGTCACTACAAAAGTAGATATAATAACGACTGGTGATATATCACAGGTCATCCTGGGGATTGCCGATAAAGAAAACGTTTCTTTAATCATAATGAACTCTCACGGAAAAAGCCTGATTAAAGGCCTGCTTCTTGGAAGTGTCCCACTCGATGTAATACGCCATGCAAAAACAGATGTTTTGCTAATGCGTTATAAATTAGCGGAAAGTCTTGAAGGTGAAAAGTCAGAAAAGTTTTGTGAGAAGATTTTTTCAAAAGTGCTTCACCCAACTGATTTCTCAGAGCCTGCCGGAATGGCGTTATCCTTTGTAAAAAATCTGCAGGGAATTGAAGAAATCGGACTGGTGCATGTGGTTACTAAAGGTGAGACAGATGATGAGATAAAGGCCAATGTACAGGAGGCAAAAAAGAAGCTTGAGGATATCAAGCTTGAACTTAGCGGTGCAGATTTTAAAGTGAAAGATTACGTCCGCGTAGGAAGCCCGGCAGAGGAAATTTGCTCTGTGGCCGAGGATGAAGATGCCTCGATGATAGCGATGAGTTCTCATGGAAAAGGTTGGCTCAAAGAATTATTATTAGGTGACACGACCTTCGATGTGGTCAAAAATACAAAGATACCTGTTCTGGTTGTGAGAGCTAAGAAATGAGATAATGGCTATTATATAATATTTTTATTTTTTCTAAAGGTTAGGCATCATTAAGATTAAGTCGAGTGCCAACAAACTCTTAAACAATTATGGTGTCTAACCGGAATTTAAATAAAAATGTTTGCAAAGTTGGTTGAATTGTCTTATCAAATATTTCCAAGGATCAGAACCTCAGTTATTGCTTTCTCGTTTTTAATCCTCGTGTTGGTTTTCATATTTATATGCTTGAATATCTCAGGCACTGCTTTCAAGAAACTGGGATTTCCTCCAGAATATTCGGTCTATTTTCTTTTTTTGTCACTGCCTTGCAGTTACTTAAACATTCCCATTAAAAAGGTCAGGTCGCGCGTCTCCGTGATTTCAGACAAAGCAAGTTATACTCTAAAGTCGGGTTTGTCAGCTTCATCTCTTAAAATGTACAGTACAATAGCTATTAACATAGGAGGCGCAGTTATTCCGATAATAATGTCAGTATTTCTGTCCACAAAGGCAAATCTGGTTGAAATCTTATCAGGAATTCTTGTCATGACGATAATTATTCATAAGATTGCTCGACCTGTGAAAGGTTCTGGGATCTTGATCCATGCGTTGCTTCCTCCGTTTCTGACGGCTTTTATTGCAATTATTATCTCTCCTCAAAATGCACCTGTTATCGCCTACATCTCAGGCACATTTGGCTGCATTCTTGGCATCGACATACTCAACCTGAAAAAAATCCCCGACCTTGGCGTGCCATTTGTTTCTATTGGCGGAGCAGGGACATTTGATGCAATATTCCTGACTGGTATAATATCTGTGCTCCTGGCATAGGGATTCCTGAGCTTCTTTATATATATAATAGCTCATATTCTTTTACTCCTGATATTCACGGGATCTTATTTTCCCACCACCATCTCTGCAATTTCCGCGCCAAAAAGCAAATTCTTAAATATCTCGCCTGTACATTGAATGAAAAATACGGGGTACTCTGGAGTTGAAAATAGATGCACCACTCAAAGAATGATTACTGGGCTGGAAGGGCGATATCTCCCATTTCGATCAGTGAGGATATGGATATTACAGATCTCGTCGATAATGTCTTTGACTGCATGGGATATAATGCAAAAAGGCTCGCTGAAGCATGTCATCTTTTCAAGACAATGATCGATGAGAACTCATCAGTATGTTTGACTCTGGCCGGCGCCATGAGTCCTGTGGGCATGGGCGGGGCTATCATCAAAATGATAGAAAAAGGTTTTATAGACTGGATCGTTACAACAGGCGCCAACACTTATCACGATATGCATTTTGCATATGGATTACCTGTGCACCAGGGGAGTTTCACTGCAGATGACAATGACCTTGCAGACGCTGATGTCGTCAGGATATACGATGTATTTATAGACATGCAGCGAACGCTTATAGCACAGGATAAAATCATTCAGACACTTACCCAGAAAGCTTTTGATAATGGAGATTTCTCGAAGAAATTCGGGACTGCCCATTATTACAGGACTCTCGGAAAAGGAGTAGAGGAGACTGCAAAACATCCTGAGCGTTCATTTATTGCAGCAGCGTCAAAAAATGATTGTCCGGTATTTGTTCCGGCTTTTGCGGATTCATCCGTCGGGATGGGAACAAGTTATCTTCCTATAATAGCCTGTGCCAGATCTGGCAGAGAAAAACTCCATCCCATTGATTTTGTTGATCCAAGTCCTACAATGGATGTTCTTGAAAGTGCCGCCATAGTTCACAACAGTATGATCGAGGACATTCCGCGAGGAGTTCTTGAAGTGGGAGGAGGTGTGCCAAAGAATTTTCTTCAGCAGACAGGGCCCACTATCTCGCAGATACTTGGCATGGAATGTCCTGGAGAGAATTATGTTATCCAGTTAACGATTGACCGCCCCGATACGGGAGGATTATCCGGCGCCACGATAAACGAAGGAAAATCATGGGGAAAGATCCCCAGAGCCGGAGAGGGAAATGTTGTTCCGTATATTGATGCGACAATCGGTGTACCGGTTATTTTTGCCTATGCACTTTCAAACTGCAAACCGCGAAAGCTCAAACGCTATGGAAGCAAGCTTCCTGAAATGACTCAGGAACTCATTAAAGCTGCATTGAAAGTAGTTAAGAATTAAGCCACCAATAATCATTCATTTTCGTGTGTTATCCAGTAAACAGCCTTATATTTCTCGGCAAAACCGTAGATGTTCTTTGCCATCACTGCCCTGCCGTATTCCATTAATTGTCCGCCCCGGTCAAGGATATAAGTATTCTCTCCAAGTTTGGTTACTGTAAAGATTTCGCCTTTATCTTCTGTTCCTATATGAAGAACATCGCCGTTCTTCAGTTCGTTGAGTTTTGGTCGTACTGTTGATTTCTCTATCATAATACTTGATCCTCCGGGTTTTATTTGCTTTTCACATAATCCCCAAACATAATTGCAATTGTTAGGAGAAAAAACACAATAAGAAATTTCAGTTTGATCGGAAGCGCAACTATCGATGATATAAGGGCATTAAGTGTTGATCCTCCAGACCCAGGCTTCTCACTTGAGGACATGTTCACACTTCCTCCTCTGCTGCCGTTCACATCTTGAGGATTGTTCATGGTTTGATTGGATTTAGCGGTCACGTTAACTTCCCATGTTATGATGTTGCTTGTGCCATTTTGATTTTCTGCGAAAACCCGGATGGTCTTAAGTCCCGGATCAGCCCATGAAGCTGTAAAATCATTATTGGTTCGAGAAACGCTATAAATACCATCATATTCCCAATCCCAGGACGTTATTGCCTGGTCAGCTATTGCACTGAAGTTTACGTTTTCACTGACATTAACGCTAAGAGATAAACTCTTACCATTTGTCCTGCTACTGTTCCACACGATAATGGCAGGAGGAATATTGCACCGTATTGAGTAAGTTCCCGATGGCAATTTCTTTGTGAACCTTATATTTCCGTTCATAGCTACTTTTGTTTCTATATTCATAGAATCCGAAGATAGTAAATCACACTGATTTGGAGATAAATTGTCAATGTTTATCAAACCGATAGTACCACTATAAATCGTTATGTTTGCATATTCTCCCGCAGCAGGCATATTAAGACTTACATTTGCAGTCCCGGTTGTTGATGCCATCCTCAGGGATATATTGGTCGCATCACTGAGGCTTGTACTATAAATGATAGTCCCATCGGGCTGGATCAAATTATACAGTCCCTCCTTTCCATAAACGAACCTGAAAGAATCTTTTATGGCCTGTGCGATCCTTTCATTTCCAATAGAATTATAATGCAGCCCATCCCCTGTATATTTTCGATCAATATCCCAGCAATTCCCTGGTGGACCAGATGCCCTCTGAACACCTATATGGCATCTTGCATCGACGACAATCGACGGGGAATAGAGATTTGCCAATTTAATTAACTGCTCATTCATATATGAAATATTGTCTGACCTTTCGTTTGTTGCTCTCGAATCCGGCAATATTAACATTATTACAGGAGTTATTTTCTTATTAGATGCTTTTTGTATCATAGACTCCCAATTATCAAGGGTAGTCGTATAGTCGATGACAGGATAAGCATTAATATCGTTTATTCCCCCTTCTATCAAAACAAATTCTGGCGATAAATCAACCACATCTGAAATAAATCTGGAATTAAGCTTCCCGGTCGTATCGCCGCCAAAGCCCATATTCTGGTAACTTTTATCAACTTTTCTTGACCATTTATTTTCAATTGATGCCTGTATATCTGTGACATCTTCATTTTGAAGGAAAGATAGGTGTTCAGGAAATCCTGATATTATCGAATCGCCTATGAAAGCCATGTAGGGTTTATCCATAAAGGGCTCGACCACAAAAACATATGTTGTATTGGTTTGATGTGTCCAGTTGTAATTTGTTGAGGATGTTACTGAATCGGATACATAAAATGTTCTATGGTCTGTCACATTTGTATCAATATAGAGCGCATCTGCTGAAGATTTGATACTATATCCATAAAAATCACCCTCCTGTACTCCTTCTATTGGAGTGGCCAGATCTATTATATTTATACCATTTGAAATATTATTGATTAAATTATCTGTTGTGGCAATTCTATCATAATTAGTTCCATTTTTTCTCCATATGGTAAATATGAATTGTGTTAATTTGGAAGCATCTGCAACCGCAAATCGTATTTGATAAATCGTTCCATTTTGCCGTATTCTGTCATTGTGTCCTGCCTGTATGAATTCTGCATCCATACCCCCCCAATTTGGAGTTCTCTGAACAGGAATATCTGCATACGGTGCAGTTTTCGTAAGTCCGGGTGATAAAATATTATTTGCAGCGACAGGAAAGATCAAAAAGAAAATAAATATTAATGAAAAAATAATTTTTCTATATTTCATGATTACCTGACTTTACATCCTATCCCTTCAAGAAGGGATCTTATACTTCCAATGACGGCATTTGAATCGTGATCTCCAAATATTATTATCCTGAATGAAACGCTTGTTCTATCTTTATAAGGATAAATGTCAATGATATCAACTGATATAACTCCTTCGGATCTGCAAACTACCTTCTTTATGATCTCAGGATCCGAATACTCCGGAATGAAAACTGATATATCGCGTGTCACATTTCTAAGGTTCTTCGCTTTCCAGATAAGCAAATCCAGTTCACTGAGGGGCCTGACATTTTCTATTAAAAGTTCAATCTCTTTTCCCCCTCTTTCTATCAAAACCGTTCTGGGACTCACTTTCTTAATGGTGCCGAAATGGACAACTCCGGAATATACGTGTTTCAGGGCAAACTCATGACCTATCGAGCGCACAAGTTCTTCGTGTTCTGCTATTTTTGTCCCGATAAGCTTTTCAGATCTTCTGAGTGCGGATTCTGTATCTTTGAAATGGGATGAAGCTTTTTTCATAAGGGCTACAAAGCTGTCGACATCTTTCTTTTTTACTATATCAGCCATCTGGTTGCACTGGTTGATGTATGCCCTGTGCACTCTTGCGACTTCAGGATTCATCTGTATCATGGCATACAGATAGGGATTTTGAGCAAGTATCCTTCCTACAAGATCAAGCATGATATCATACATCGGGCTCATGAACCTTCGTGATCTTGCCACGTCGAATTCAAGCTCGCTGAAAACCAGACCGATCGAGATATATGCAAAGTGTGTAAGACCCTGAACCACTGCCATCATTTTGTCATGTTCAACCGCATCCATTATCTCGATATGCGCCCCGTTGTCCTCATAAAGTGCCCTTATTATAGGGAACCATTTTGCACATCGGATCGGTGTAAAAATCACGATCTGTCCCCTTATATCTGATATAGACGGCCCGAACATGGGATGCGAGCCCAGTATCTCGACATCCTGCGGCGCATACTTTATCATTTCCTCAACAGGGCCGGTCTTGATCGAGGTGATATCCATTAATAGACTGCCATGTGACATTTTGGGGGCTATATCCATTATTGTTTTTTCCGTGATATTGATAGGAACCGAGATCATGACGATATCGCTGCTTTTTATCTCATGGTCAAGATCATCTGCAAATTTCACGCCAAGTTCATTTGCTATGTCTTTTCTCTTATTTACACCCCATACTGTAACATCGTATCCGTGCTTCTTATAGAATTTCACGAACCAGCGGCCTGTTTCTCCAGTCCCACCAATAATGAGTAATTTCATTTAAAGCCTCTTTCGCACAGCTTTTTCCATAACATCAACCGGAGGCATTATCCCTGTCCATATCTTAAAAGCCTCAGCGCCCTGGTACACCAGCATCATTACACCGTCAATTGTTTCTGCGCCAGCTTTTTTTGCTTCCTGAAGAAGCCGGGTGTTCTGGGGATTATAGACAATATCAAATACAGTCAGATTACTATGCATCATATCCGAGGTCACGATAGTTTCTGAAACATCTGGTGACATTCCAACAGAAGTGGAATTGATCAGAATATCGCTATCCCTGATAATAGTTACAGGATCATCAAAACTTGATGCCTGGACTCTTCCAACTTTACTCACGTCCTTTGCGAGAGCTTCTGCCCGCCCAATAGTCCTGTTCACAATCGTAACAGATGCGCCGTCTTTTGCAAGCTGGAATGCGATCGCTCTGGCAGCCCCCCCCGCCCCAAGAATAAGGACTTTTTTCCCATTGATGTCAATACCTTTCCTGGAAAGCGCCATTCTGGCGCCTATTCCATCCGTATTATATCCTGCGATTCCGTTCTTGAAATCAACTGTGTTAACAGCACCTATCTGTCTCGCGAGGTCTGCTGGTGTGACTATATCAAGTGCTTTTTCTTTTAGTGGTATCGTGAGATTAAGGCCGCCAAAGGAAAGTGCACAGGCACCATATATCGCATCCCGGAGATTTTCAGGGCTTACTCTGAAAGCATGGTATTCACAGTCTATCCCCAGTGCGGCAAAAGCCGCATTGTGCATGGCCGGTGAAAGACTGTGTGACACAGGATCGCCAAGAACGCCATATAATTTCATCCTATCTTAATTAATGGTGATGGTTAAAAAGTATTACGCATAATTTTATTAATCAATTCAATCGAATGACCACTTCACACAATTTATCCCCGTGAGAGATCAATTTATTGATCTCCAATTGCGCCATATTACCGAATGCATAATTCAAAGCTCCTTTGAAAGCTTCTCTTGATGTTTGACAAATACATTTGTCAAATTTGTTCCCGTCAGTGGCTATATGGCATTTCCTCACAGTATATAGCAGATTTTTTCCCTCTAATTTCCATTCACTTTCGGTATGGATTCTTGAATTTATAATCTCAAAAACAGTTTTAAATGTTTCCAGATCCCAGTTCTTGATTCCATTTTCCTTTTCATATTCATGCATTAACGATGTTCCGATCTTTCGCCCCAAAGCTGTAAAAGATAATGTAATATCAGGAATGTTCTTTAATCCTTCTAAGAATGTCATGAACATCAGCAATTCCTGGTCGAAACTGGTTTTGCTCACTATTAGATTATCAACAATTTCATTGACTTTTATGCCTACATCGGGTCTGTGGGTCAATACGATCATATTTGCTGTTGTTTTTGGATCGAACAAATGGCCATTTGCCTCCAAGAGCAAGACAAGTGTTTTTTTTATCTTTTCAATTGCTTCATTAGACCTGTAACTGTGAAAAATAATTAAATTATCATTATCGATATCCACCTTGTCAATTACCCTGGAGGTTTCATAAACCTCTTTTATCAATGAAAGCATCTCTTTTAATGGTATCTCCTGTATTGGTTTTTTTGCCAGGTTTTCTATACTTATTTCACCTAGCGGTATATTATTGGAAAGCAGATCTTCAAAAAAATTCCTGTGAACAGTGACCATATTATAATTACTTAAAAGGTGTCTTTTTACTATTGCCTTCCAGAAATCAGGGCGGCTCTTTATTCCTCTTATCACTTCATCCATTCCCCCAAAAAAAGTAAGCAGGCTGTTTACGGCCTCTTTTTTAGTAGATCTGGCCAGTTCAACTTTGATACATTCATTAAAATTAAAAACAGACATTATCTCAAGGGGGATTTTTTCAAGAGAATTTTTCACCAAATATTGTGACAATATGCGAGCAACAGTCCGTATCTTTTTAAATTCCCCCCTTATTTCCAATAACATTCCTGAGGGAAATGTATCATTATCATATTTAAATTCAATATTAATATTCCATTCAAGATCCCTGAATCTGCAGTTAAGACAATTTTCCAGTTTCCTTATCGAATTGATCAACATCGGGTCTATTAATTCATCCAGTACGTTGTCTGGAATAAGGGTACCTTCGACCTCTGTTAACATCCAATTAAAAAGGGAATTATCTATTGCCGAAGAATTATCCGGGAAAAAGGATTTCCCGTTACGATCTATTATCTCTCTGATTGCTGCGCTGAAGTTTCCATTATGCTTCTCAAGTTGAGGTTTTAATTTCTCAACACAATCTTTGTCGATTGATATATGCTTTGTTACGATCATGATTTTAACCTGATCCAGACTAATACATTTCTCTTATCCATCCCGTTTTAATCATTTTAAATGTTTTCCCGATCCTTACTATTTTACATTCCTTTTTAAACATAAATATTTTGCTATCGAAAAAATATATTTTCACGAAAAAAAGGCAAGTTATATATTCAACGATGCATATTCACATTAGATAACGGAAATGACGGAAGAAAGATTAAAACTGGGATTGATGGGTTTGGCAGGCATTATCGTTTTAATGTATTTATCGATCTCAACAACGTTTATGATCCTGTTTCTTGGATTTCTATTATTCTTTCCAGCGCTGGTCATTGCATCAGTACTAAAGGAAGGTGTCCAGATAATTACTCAGCAATTGCATGATATACCTGTTTCAGGCAAAAATTTCTTTTTGATCTCCATTTCAAAAGAGAATATTATTCTTGAACCACAATTCAGATAGATCACTCTTTGCAGGCAGGATAACGTAAATGAATTCACTTGCAATAGTCAGGGCAACAGACATACTGAAACTCAAAACAACACTAAATGAAATGAAGCAGGCAGGCTTGCTCTTTGAGGGACATCCAAAGGAAATAAATCCGGGCTCTATAGAAAAGGCACTGTCGAATGATTCTGGAATATCAAACAGTATCTATGAGGTGTGTGCCCTGGTTCCGATCAACCAGGATTTCCAGTCGTTCCAGGACAAAATTGAAGCGATCTCACGTCACTCAAATGTGAAAATTCTTGATCCAACACATTCACTTTATAATAATCTTGCTAATATGATCCCTATCCTACCTGACCTTGTCATTCCGAACATGGCTTTTCAAGAACAGAGTAAACAAACGAATTTTAAAAAAAACAGACCATCATCAGTCTATCTTGGTGTTTTTGTTAACCGTCAGGTAAAAGTCGAAACAGGTTCCGGAGTGATCTACGAAGGCGTCCTCAAACATGCTGATTCAATAGGTGCATTATTGGAGCCAGTTGATGACTCTTCACCCCTTTTTATAACATGGCATGATATCAAAAAGATAATAATTCCAAAAGAAAAAAAGAAATAATAAGTCTCTATTTTTTGCATATTATTATGCAATACATATCAGATCCGGCAGTCGGTGGTTCAATTGTTGTTCCTTTTGCTATTCTTTCATCAGGATAGGAAAGGCGTTCACAGACCCATATAATCCTGAATAATCCATGAGATCTTAGAAAATCCGAAACCTCATTTACCCCAAATGTCATATAAGGAAGAATAAATATGTTCTTGCTGGTCTTAAGTTCCAGTATGAGGCGGGTTTTTACGACCTCGATATTTCCCGAATGTGCTGACAATAAGCAGAACGATTCAATATCAAGATGTAATCGCGAGCAAGCAAGCTGAAAAGAAGATATTCCCGGGATTATCGTATCCTCTTTTTTTGCGAATTTCCCGAGACCTGAAAACATAGGGTCACCGGTTGAAAGGATGACAGCGTCTTCCGGGATCGATCTCATGGAATAATCTGTGATCTCACGAGTTTCACAATTTATATGCTCTTTTGCAAGTTCCAATGCCCTTTTCGATCCGAAGATCATTTTTGCGCCCTTTATTGCAGATATTGCTTCCCCTGTTATGAAATTCGGACCTGCGCCCACACCGACTATTTTCATTATGGTTCACCACTGTCCCGCAGTATTGTTCCATCCCTGTTAAAAAGAACTACCCGTTTTCCTGAAGAGCGAACTGCCTGAAAATGAGCCACATCTATGAGTGAATTTCCCGGATCAGCTTCTATTAATTCCATAAATGTGAGATGATCGTTTCTTCTTAAGATGTCAGAGGCTGCCCATTTCAGTATCAATCCTGGAAGGCCGGCAATTATTACTTTCTTATTTTCCCTGGCGGCCAAAAGACCGCGGGAAATGTCACTTCCTATAAGTATGACATCATGATCCGGGAAGAACATATTTGAAAAACACACACCAAGCCGTCCGGTTGTGAGGACTACCACCTTATCACTTTTTCTGATAAGTTCTTCTTTCATCTCTCCAAGATGCTCATTCCACGGTTCAACAAAACCTGTTGTCCCGAGAATTGAAATTCCTCCTGTTATTCCTGTTCTTTCATTTAATGTGAGTTTTGCTATATTTTTCCCATCAGGTATGGTAATATTAACATGAGAGCCTTTTAGACCTGTTTCAACAAGTGCTTCTTTTATTGCCTCTTCTATCTGGTATAAAGGTATCGGGTTTATTGCCGGAGCACCTTTTTTTCTCCCGATACCCTGACCCGCTTCTATTACGATCGAGCCGTATTCTTTTGCACAGGCTTTTATCTCAATGCCGGCCGTTGCATCAAACCCATGGTCGCCCGCATCTTTTTTTGCACATGCTTTCCCATTTTTTGCAGAAATTGGAATATCCACGCGAATGCCTATCGGTGTGAGAACAGATATTTCTGATACCTCTTTTGTCAGCGATAATACTGAAGCTTTTGCCACTGCTGCCGCGGTTGTTCCTGTTGTATATCCCCGTTTTATGAACGAACCATCCGATAGGAGGATATAACGTCCGCTTGAGATACGGGCTTTAAGTTCTTCTAAAGTCATATTTGTGCGCTTTGCCCATTCATCAGGTATTTGAAAATTGCTTACTGGATCGATCATCTTCATTTATTTTTTATCTCATCATCTCAAACTATATAAGATTAACAATTGATTAAAGTGCTGAGGTACAGTTATGAGACCATCTCTACTCCATGTTATTTTACTTTCAATTCTTGTTGCAGGATGCATTGAACCAGGGCTTGAAACAGGAGATCCGGCGAAATATGAATTGCCAGGTCTTTATAATACTACCATATATTTCCTGAACGATTCTTCAGTCCAGGTTGTGGAAAATGTCATCAATTCGACGTCAGTAATGATAAATCTTGGTGACTCCGGCAGCATGGCTATCAGAGATCCAGTTGCTGTGGATTATTCAGGGAACAAAGTGGATTTCAATGTTTCCAGAGAGGCTATTTTCGGAAAAACTTTTATGAAATTCGGTTTCAATACCTCATTTTCCGGTTATGTTGCCTTTACGCAATCCAATGATGGGGAGTTCAACCGCCAGGTGACAAGAAATGGAAGTATTCGAGTGGTTTTGCCTGTGAATTTCACAACAGGATCAAAATTCCTCGGGATAGCTCTTCCAGAGCCTGATAATATCAGTTTCGATACTTCGGGCAGGGAAGTGCTAATATGGAATGATACATATCCAAAGTACAATTCAATTTCAGTAAAGTATTATCATAAGAGCTCGCCTTCGATGCTGTTCGGTTTCATGATCCTCCTTCTTGGCGCCGTCTTGATCGTCTCTTGTTATTATTATTTCAGCATCAGGGCATTGCGGAAAAAGCGGGAACTGATGGAAAAGGGCATAAAGAAGCAGCAGGATTAATTTTTATGGCCAAAGTTAATGCGACCGGAAGTCCAGGTGTTTTTGAAAGTAAAAGTATTGGCGATCTTGAAGAGCGGGTTCTCCAGACACTGCATCTTGCTGACAGGCGGGGTTACGGTCTCACTCTTTCAAATATCTCAAAGATGCTTTTCCACGGGGCTATGGATGAGGATGCAGTGAGCTGCGAACTTGATTCCATGCAAAGTGTATCACACAGCTTTGGCATCTATTGCCTGAAAGGAAGTGAAAGTCTTCTCCCCGTGACCCGGGAGAAGCTTTTATGTAATGAGATGATCGCAAAGAAATATGAAGCGCTTGCGAAGGATTTTGTCTCTGAATACGCTTCGTTCAGCCCTTTTATCAGGTTCATAGCGATCGCAGGTTCTATGGCTTCGGGCGGCTTCAGTGAAGATGACGACATAGATTTTAACATCATTGTAGAGAAGGGGTGTAAATATACGGTATATCTTTCCGGAATTCTTCTTTCTATCAAATATTCAATTCGCCACAGGAAAAAACCACTTGCCAGGAAATCAGCCACTCCATTTCTGTCAAAGCTTATTTGCATCAACGTGATATGGGAGGATTGGGAGTCACTTCCGTTCTGGAGGCAGGACAAGTATATGGCATATGAACTCCTGAACCAGAAACCTGTGTTCGGGCTCAGGTTCTACAGGACTGTTATCCAGAGTAATCAGTGGCTTGAAACCTATTTTCCCCAGATATATGACACGCACGAAATACCCGCAAGAATAACACCCGTACCAACATCTTTGGCCGGAAGGCTTATGCGTCTTTTTTATTCAAATCGCACAGCATCCAGCTTTGGGGAGATGGTTTGCAGGAAAGTATCCTACGTACTCTGGAGAATTGTTCAGTTCTCCCGCAGGAATAATCCAGATGCATTGGCAAGGGTAAGATTGGTGAACGAAATGCAGAAGCCTTATTCATTGTTTGGTGACAGGGTATGAACCTTCGGATACTTCTTATTTCAGCCTATATCATTATATTAATTTTTTTATTTATCTACGGGAATAACTGTCTGCTGCTGGCATTCCTTCACAGGAACAAGAAAAAAGAAAAAACTCCTGATCCGGGCCAGTATCCCATGGTGACGATACAGCTTCCGGCATATAATGAATTATACGTTGTAGAGCGACTGATACGGAAAGTTGCCGGGATTGACTATCCAAAAGACCGATTCGAGATACAGGTGCTTGATGATTCAAATGATGAAACGACAGAGATCATTGAGAGGTGCGTTAAAGATCTTAAAGGGCATGGGTTTGATATCTATTTCTTACACAGGTCAAATAGAGATGGATATAAGGCCGGGGCGCTGAGGGATGGCTTGAAATACGCGCGGGGTGAATTCATAGCGGTTTTTGATGCGGACTTCATGCCGGACCCGGGCTTCCTTAAAAAATGTATGCCCTATTTTTCTGATCAATCTGCAGGTATGGTCCAGACAAGATGGGGTCATATCAACGAAGACTACTCGGTTCTCACAAAAACGTTGTCAATAGGCATTGACGGGCATTTCCAGATCGAACAGGCCACACGATACAGTCAGGGTCTTTTTTTGAATTTTAACGGGACAGCCGGAATCTGGCGGCGGCGATGCATAGATGACTCAGGTGGATGGCAGTCCGATACACTTACAGAAGACCTTGACCTGAGCTACAGGGCGCAGCTTCTGGGATGGAGACTTGTATTTCTGGATGATGTTGTTTCACCGGCTGAAGTGCCTGTGCAGATAAATGCATTCAAACGGCAGCAGTTCAGATGGGCCAAGGGCTCGATCCAGTGCGCAAAGAAACTGCTTCCGGAAGTAGCCATGGCCGACATCACTCTCTTTAAGAAGATAGAAGCCATGCTGCATCTAACTTACTACATGGTACATCCGATGATGGTGGCGCTCCTCCTGCTCAGCTTGCCGCTCATTCTCTTCGCAGATCCAAATTTTATTTATTTCAAGTTCTTCACCCTTGGCACTTTCGGTCCTTTGGCAATGTATGCCCTTTCCCAGAAAGAACTGTATAAAGATTGGAAGAGCCGATTGAAATATCTTCCAATGCTGACCATTATCGGCACCGGGATATCCGCCAACAACACCAGTGCTGTGATAGAGGCCCTTCTTAATAGAGGAGGAGTATTTCATCGAACACCCAAATTCGGGATAAGAAAAAGCTCGGATCAGTGGAATAAAAAAAAATACAGACTTGATTTTCCATTTATGACAGTAGTTGAGTTTGCCCTGGGTATTTATGCAGTGGCAACTCTTTATTTTGCCTTCGTCACGAAAAATTATTTTCTGATTCCTTTTCTTGCCCTTTATGCCGTGGGATATTTCTATATTTCAGGATTGACCATTATACATTCATCCGGTGGCTTTTTAGGTCTGAAAAAGGCAGCTATAATTGGAATACTTGCCCTGGCTGCCAGCCTTCGGATCTACCGGGCAATGATGGGTGATCTCTCAGAAGACCCCTATCACCACTGGCTTTTCGCCGATTTTTTTGCAGCAACAGGCATGTACTCAGATCCGTTTGGAGCAACATGGATTTTCCTGCCAGGGTATAATATCATGGCATCCGGCATCCTTGCTATTATGGGAAGAGATATCATCTGGCTTAAATCTGCAAATATCCTGTTCTCACTTGGCGGGATATATCTGGCTTACCTGATAGCAGGGAAACATAGCTGGAAGGCGGGGATTCTTGCAGCGACATTCCTTGCTCTCAATCCGTTTGAGATCCTTACCTCATCAACTTCATATACGGAGCCTCTGGCAGTTTTTTTCTTTCTTCTTACGGTTCATCTTCTTGATAAAGGTAAAGAGAAAGCAGCAGGCATAGCTCTTCTTATAAGTTGTGCCACACGGTATGAGGTATGGCTTGCGATACCTTTCTTGCTGATCGGAAGGAGACTGTCTTCCAGGAACAAATATCCAGAACTTTATCGTGAGGGATTTTATCTCATCGCACCTTCGATTTTTTTCATATTATCATGGTGTATTTACACTTTTTTCCATCAAAGCTTTTTTCCCGGGACAATAATAACAAGAAGCCGTGAAGTACTGAATTTTGAGGTGGGAACTGGAGCTGTCAGCGAAAGCCTGATCGGGCGCATGTTCAATATAGTAAAATATTTCTTTTTTTCATCTTTTTTCGTCTATACAGCAGGGCTTCTCTATGCTGCTAAGAATATAAGGAACAGCTTATCAATATTTGCTATTTTTATTATAATTGCAGCATTTCTTGCCACCGGGCTTGGCATGGCAGCAGGTTCTTTCAGGTATTTCAGCATTGCTATTCCCCTCCTTTGTATCTTCGGAGGAATCATTCTTTCCGGGAAAAAGAGGCTGAGTGCATTCGTGCTCTTATCTCTTATAATAGTTCTTCCATTTTATTTTAATATCTTTTCAGGTCTTGATGTCCTGTACAGGCCGGCGCAGCGAGCAGGTGAATTCACGGCAAATGCAACTGGTGTCATTTCCAACTCCCCCTTACCGCTTTATTATTCTGGACTTTCGCCGGGTGAGCTTCTTGGCGCTGAAAGATTATATAACATGAGCGAAGAGCAGGCGATCAGGTTCCTGAGGCGACATAATGTGGATTACATAATATATGCGGATTCCCCCCCGGGCAGCCTTGAAAAGGCATTCCCGGGGATAGAGAAGGGGAAAAATACAACACATCTTGAGCTGGTCTATGACCCTAATGGATGGGAAGAAAAATACGGAGCAAAAAAGGTTTTTGTGTACAGGCTGAAGCCTGATGGAATGTTCGAGATCACAGGGAGCTATATTTCATCATCACCAGTAATAGCGGACATTGACGGGGATGGATATGGAGAGATCATTGCAGCCTCCGACATGCTGTATGTATGGAAAAGGGATGGAAGCTCACTTCCAGGATTCCCGGCCAGGACCGAAGGATTGATAGCATCGACACCAGGCATCGCTTATACGGCGAAAGGCGCAATAATTATCGTTGGCTCGGATGATAACAGGATTTATGCATGGTGGTACAACGGCCAGGGAGTCACAGGATTTCCAAAAACTACTCAGGGAGACATATATTCAAAACCCCTGATAGCGGACATGGATAATGACGGCACGGCAGAGGTTGTGGCTGGTTCGGATGACGGGAAGGTATATGCCTGGCACCTGGACGGCTCCCCTGTAAAAGGATGGCCGGTCAATACAGGTGGCTATGTATCCTCATCCCCGGTTTCGGCGGATTTTGATGGTGATGGAAAACCTGAGATCATTGCGGGTTCGTGGGATGGGAACCTCTATGCCTGGTACGGTAATGGAAGCCTTTATCCGGGATTTCCACGCCCAACCGGGGATGCGATATGGTCTACTCCACAAATAGCAGATATAGACGGGGATGGAAGCCCTGATATCCTTGCGGCTTCAGATAAAGTATATGCGTGGAACAATAAAGGAAAGATGATCAGTGGCTTTCCTCTTAAGACCCAAAGTTATATTATCTCATCCCCTCTTGTGAAAGATATCGACCTGGATGGGAAGCCCGAGATCATTGTGGCTTCGGACGCCCTGTATGTTTACAATAGTACCGGTGCCCTGAAGAAAGGTTTCCCCGCCAGTACAGGTTATTATTTCTGGGCATCGCCGTCTGCCGCCGACCTTGACGGGAAAGGACAGCTTGATATCGTGATAGGAGACCTTGGCGGAAAGGTCTATGCCTTCAAGCCCGATGGTTCGATAGTGAAGGATTTTCCAAAGATGACAGGGGGTAAAATATTCGCCACTTCAGCGATTGGGGATATAGACCATGATAGTACGATGGAAATAGTGGCAGGTTCATGGGATAAGAACATATATCTCTGGAAAGTATTTCCTGGCGCTGGCTCATATCGCCAGGAATACAGGAATGCTATAGAACCAGATAATGGTCATTTCATATTGAATAGCATCAATATTTCAAAGGATAATGACGTTCTCTTTTTATCAGCCAGCATTTCTGGGAAGGTGGATAAGCCAAAACTCCACTACATGGGAGATGACGGAAACTGGCATCCATCCCCGTTCGTATTGTCAGGCGGTATGCAGGTGGCAATGATCGCGCCTCAAAAACAGGAAAAGGTGAAATATTATATCACACTTGAGAATGAGAACATATCATATCGACTGCCGCCAGAAGGAAATTATGAAATCAAGAACTGATGTACTTTTGATCTATCCGTACTTCCACAGGGAACCATTATGGAGAAAGCTCTGGCTTTTTCCACCTCTTGGCCTGGGATACCTGGCAGGCACTCTCAGAAAGGAAGGGGTGAGCGTAAAAATACTGGATGGGACTTTCATGCTAAAGGAAGAGCTCATAAAACAGGCTATTGAGCTTGATCCGAAGATCACTGGCATATATTGTATGGTCACAATGAGAGATGATGCTATTATGATTGCAAAAGCTCTTCGTAAAAGCCGTGCCGGGCAGTTTCTTGTAACTGGAGGCCCATTTCCCACCTCTTTGCCATCGGTTTTCCAGGAGGATTTTGACGCTGTGGTCACAGGCGAGGGGGAGATGACGATGCTTGAGATCGTAAAACGATATCTTGACGGCAGTGATCTTTCTGATGTAAAGGGGGTTTATATTAAAGGAGAAACTGCAGGGAGAAGAGAGTATATAGAGGAACTTGACGCAATCCCGCATCCAGCAAGGGATCTTTATGAGAACCGGAAATATATGCAGTACTGGCATAAAAAGTTTGGCTATACCTGCGCCCCTTTGATCACCTCACGCGGCTGCCCTTATTCATGTGACTACTGCGCACGCCCTGTTTTTGGGAACCGCTACAGGGAGAGGGGCGTACTGGATATAGTTGAAGAAATTAAAGAAGTTATGGAATCAGGCTACAAAAGGATATGGTTCTCAGACGATGTCTTTACACTTAATAAAAAAAGGATCATTGAGCTCTGTAATGAGATAAAGAAGCAGCAACTTGTTTTCGAATGGGACTGCCTGTGCAGGGTGGATAATGTTGATCTTCCCCTGTTCAGAAAGATGCGTGAAGCCGGATGCAGGCGGGTTTTCTTTGGTATAGAGTCAGGGAACAATGATATTTTGAAGATCATGGGAAAAACTTTTACGGTGGAGGAAGCACGAAGCGCCGTATTGTCTGCAAGAAAAGCAGGCATCGAAGCTGGAACATTTTTCATGATCGGCTACCCGGGGGAAACAGAAGAAACCATACTCAATACATTGAGATTTTCATCGGATCTCCCTTCGGATTATCTCTCCTACACTCTTCCTTATCCTCTTCCCGGCACCCCGTTATTTAGAAGGCTTGCGGACAAGCTGACAAGGGATGAGTGGAAAATGGCAGGCCATAATCTCCTGATGTTCAGATGTGATTTCTCCCAGCATAAACTACGCTTTGCGATCTACAAAGGACTGCTGCAGCACAGGCTTCGAAAACATGGGTTCATGAATGCGGCCCATGTTTTTGAATCTGTCACCGATGGGATTTTCAGGAAAATGCGGTAAATTTATCCCTGGGTGCATTGCATAAGGGGCATTTATCGGGCGCTTCTCCTTCTAAGGTATAACCGCAAACTTCGCAAACCTGGATCGCATCAAGTTTTACGTCCTTTCCAGAATTAACCGGATCCAATGCTTTTTCATAAAGCATCTTATGCATTTTTTCAGTGCCATACGCCCATTCAAAACTTTTTTGTGCCCCTTTTTCTCCCTGGAATTTTGCTACTTCCAGGTACACAGGATACATTTCCTCAATTTCAAATGTCTCACCCGCGATGGACAGCCTGAGGTTTTTTTTGGAATCGCCAGGTCCGAAAGCTGCCATGCTATTTGCGACAAATCCGCCTTCCAGATGCTTCAATTCCCGGTAATGGTCTCCTGCGTGTATATATTCTGCATGGGCGATCGCGCGAAATAGGCGGCCTAAATTATTAAATTTCTCTTTTTCGGCCTGATCTGCAAAATGCAAATACCTCATATGAGCCTGGCTTTCTCCCCCGAATGCATTGATAAGATGCTGTTCTGTCATTTTCTTCATTTAAATACCTCATTTTAATAACTCTAATTATTTGTATTTAAGACTTATTGCATGCATTGGATTTACGCTTTATAGATACCGTTTCAATTTTTGAATATATTTTGTTCAAATCGATTTCAGGTATTCCACCAGGTCGTTCTTATCCTGGTTGGCCAGCTCCAGTCCGAATAATGTGTTGTAATGGTTAACAACGTCCATCAGAGTGCCAAAGCGCCCATCGTGATAGAAGCCACCTTTCATGTGCGAGAACAGGCCCTTAAGAGGCGTGGTTCTGTACATTTCATCAGGGGAACGTTTGGCCTGGAAATCATCAATGCCCATTTCACTGGCATTATGCATCGGCCAGCCCGGCTCAGCGAAGACAGGCGGGACGTGGCATCTGTCACAGTTTGCCTTGCCATTAAAGACTACCTGGCCTCGTGCTGCTGCTGTTTCGTTAAAGCTGCCTTTTGGGGGCACTGGCGCCTGGATGGATAGCTGATAGAATCGGAGAGCAGGAAGTTTCGAGGTTACCATATCAGGGTCGTTTCTTATATTCCAGTCTCCAGTTTCCACAGAAAGGGGGAATTTAGCTTTATTATTAAGCCTTGGATCGTAGAACGTGCCTTTGCCCCGCATCTGTGTGTTGGCTACATAGGCATTCCAGTGCGTGACTGAGCCCCATCCTCCATATGTATGAAGGTTCACGCCTGCAAGGCCAAAAGCTGCTGGAAGTAGCGTGGCTGCCGATTTTCCATCAGGACGGAAGGCTTTACCATCCATATTAAGTTCGGCATCATATCTCCCTGGGCCCCAGCTATTGAGGACTGCTTTAACAGTTGTCACATTAGTGTGCAGACGGTCAGCAACGGGCTGAAGGTTCGGGGCAAGTGAAACTATTACGCCCACGTTCAGGTCGCGGTTAGGCCATCCGTCAAGCCTGTGACCTATGCCGGAAGTGAATGAATCATCCACCGTTGAATGGCAGATTGCACAGGTAATACCGATTGACTTAAGGTTTTTCTTTTCATCAAAGAAACCTTTAACTCCCACAACAGCATTCAGTTGGAGAAGAGCTATCGTTGTGGCCGGGTCGCTAAGATTTACTTTTCCTGCTTTCAGATTTTCAACCAGATCTTTAGGAAGGGCATCCACATCAACTTTCAAACCAACTGCAAGCGCTGTCTTTGGGTCCACTCCACCGCCAACCCCTCCGTTAGCCGCTCCTGCGATTGCCTGGTGCAGCTTCAGTGTATCGCCCCAGTACGCCTCATCGCCAAAAGTGTCATGGCGGAAGATTTCCCTGCCTTCCTGGATCATCTTTTGGGAATTTTGGTCTGTCATTTTATCATTTTCAGTGCTCATTAGAGGCGCAGTTGTCTCAGTTGGTTGCGCTCCGACGGGCGCCTGCTGCGTTGGTGTTCCAGGTGCGGTTTGTTTTGGACCGGCACAACCAGCTACTAACACTCCCAAAACGATAAACAATACTAAAACATACTTGATCTTTTTATTTTTCATTAATATGTTCCCCCATTATTATTATTCAGTTAAGAAATTATTCCCCCAAATATTCTCTGAAAAATAATCTATTACTGATTACTTTAACAGTTTTATGTTATTAATCATGCATAAATTTAATCCAGAATAGCTAAAT
>JAGFND010000070.1 GCA_021409285.1 Candidatus Methanoperedens sp.
ATGAACCAAAACTCCTTGCGGATTAACACCACTCATAATATGTTTAATGCTGCTGTCCTTCCCCGAACTATCCATACCTTGTAGAATAATCAACAAAGACTGGCGATTCTCGGCATATAATTTATACTGAAGTGCCGCTATTTTTTCCGTATCATTAAGGAGCATCTTCTCTAATTCTTTTTTCTCAGGCTGCTTAAATGTCGATGAAGTCTCTAATTTTGAGAGCTTAAAATCGTTCTTAGATTTCACCTTGTAGTTATCTATATGCATAATCTGGACTGTGCCCTTCGAATGAACAATTAGTTAAGGTGATATATTTAAACCTGATGCATTCTCAAAATCGCTTGCCATGGATTTTCTATATAGACTATAGAGATTAATTATAAATCATAAGAATTTGGAATATAACCAAGTGTGAATGGTTTGGTTTTTATAATCTGATAAAGAGGAGTGACGCATGAAACTGAATAAATGGATTGGGAGACCTATATAATGAAATTCGATAATATCGAGCTGCTCAGGGAAAATATCCACAGAAAAGATCTTCAACTCATTCAAAAGATTCGCCAGAGAGATATGATACTCATTGAAGAGAGGATTAAAAAATGGGACAAGGGCAGCGGCTGGGATGACTTTGTAAGAATGGTAAAAAGTGATGCAGAAAATGGTAAGGAAGCGGTGAAGGTGGATTTCACACCCATTGAGATAATGTGTAAGTTCATTGAGAATAGCGGCGATCCTTCAGTATATCTTAAGGCGATCAGCATATCCCATCCAGGACACCCTTTCTGCCAGATGCTGATCGAATGCGAGACCGTTGGGCAATTCTTAAATAACCTTAAACCGATGGAAGCAAAGCTTCCAATCCTTTTTCATGATAATGGTAAAAAATGGCTTACTGATTTGTTTGAAATTTCAAAAGGGTTTGTAAGTGAAGAATATGAATCCGAAATGAAAAGCGCATTAGATATCGCAGGTGCATGCGCCTGATGCAGATCTCTTCAGCAAAACCTGCAGTGTGGCAGGAGTGGCCTAAGAATGGAACAGTGCTTGGGGTCGGTCGTAAATTAGCATTATGAGAAAGAGAGTATCGGGATTGGGAAGTCGAAAATTTTCTACTGATCAACAGGACACCTGTATTATGGAAAAACAACAGATGAATATCAATTCCGAAGAGAGTGTTTCTCTTGATGATCCCGGAAACTTCATCAATAGTGAGCTTAGCTGGCTCAAATTCAATAGGCGGGTGCTTGAGGAGGCAAAGGATGAGCGCCAGCCACTCCTGGAAAGAGTGAAGTTTCTGGCTATTTGTGGAAACAACATCGATGAGTTCTTCATGGTTCGGGTTTCTTCCCTGCGGCGGCAACTTGCCACAGGGACGGTCAAAGCACGCCCTGACAGGATATCGCCTGCAGAACAGCTTGAAGCGATTCAAAAAGAGTTAATTCCACTTATTGCTGATCATGCCCGAGGCTGGTATGAACTCTTACCAGAGCTCCACAGCGAAGGTATCCATATCAATAGATTTGGCGACCTTGAGGAAAAACAGAAGGCTCTTCTAAGACGGTATTTCGAGTATGAGATATTTCCGACGCTCACTCCCCTGGCATTCGATGCGGCTCATCCTTTCCCATTTATTTCCAATCTCACGATCAATATTGCCGTTGTGGTCAGGCTAACTCAGGGCAACTTTGAAAAACAAATGTTTGCGCGCATCAAGGTACCCACCTGTTTATTCTCGCGCTTTATCGCTGCACCAGAAATAGAAACCAGTAAGAAAACCATCCACTTCGTCCTGCTTGAAGATCTGATATCTGCAAATATAGACTTGCTCTTCCCGGGCATGGAAGTGGTTGAATCCTATCCTTTCCGCATCACGCGCGATTCCGAAATTAAGGCTCATCTGAATGGGGCAGATGACCTTGCGGCCCAGGTCGAGGAGAGTCTGGAATTTCGCCGCACCGGGCCGCCAGTGAGGCTTGAAGTGGATGTATCCATGCCCGACCACATCCGTCGCATACTTGCCAATAAACTTGGACTGCCTTCCTACCTGGTCAGTGATATAGGGGGTATCTTGGGGACTGCAGATTTATGGGAACTGATGAGACTGGACCGCCCTGACTTGAAGGATGGCCGGTTTCTTCCTTCAACTCCTACATTGTTAGATAATGAAAAAAAAATTTTCCCGGCTTTGAGCAACCGGGATGTCCTGTTCTATTATCCTTATGACAGTTTTTTGCCCTTTATCAAATTCTTACATCAGGCTGCACAGGATCCTGATGTGCTGGCTATAAAAATAACGCTTTACCGGATCGATGCCAATTCCCCCGTCATTGATGCGATTATTAAGGCGCGGCAGAATGGAAAACAGGTTGCCGCTGTTGTGGAGCTGACAGCGCGCTTCGATGAAGAGAAAAATATTGGATGGGGGCATGCACTTGAGCGGGCGGGTGTGCATGTAGTATACGGGAGGCCGGGACTGAAGGTTCATGCCAAATTATGCCTTGTTGTCAGAAGAGAAGGAAAGGAAATAATCCAATATGGTTACCTCAGTTCTGGGAACTTCAATGCCGTCACAGCCAGGATCTATGGCGACCTTGGCTATTTTACCTGCAACCCTCATATCTGTACAGATATGTCCCACCTCTTCAATTCACTCACCGGCTATTACGGAAAACAGAAGTATCACAAACTGCTCGTTGCGCCTTATGATTTGCGACGGCAATTCCTGGGGCGTATCGAAAGAGAGATCAAACGCCATAGAGAGCACGGAGATGGATACATGGCGTTCAAGAACAATGGCTTGACTGATACGGAAATAATCATGGCTCTTTACCGGGCGTCTCAGGCAGGGGTAAAGATCGACCTGAACGTGCGCGCCCTGTGCGCCCTTCGCCCCGGCATTCCAGGGATAAGTGAGAATATCACGGTCACATCCATTGTGGGACGTTTTCTCGAGCACGCGCGAATATATTATTTCAGAAATGGCGGGGATGAAGAGGTCTTGCTCGGGAGCGCAGATCTCAGGACACGGAACTTTGACGACCGGGTGGAAACGCTCTTCCCTGTGGAGGATCCGGATATAAAATCTGCAATAATCAAGGATATTCTCAATGTCCACCTGAAGGACAATGTAAAAGCAAGGCGGTTATTGAGCGATGGGACATATGAGCGCGTAGTGCCTTCCCCCGGAGAAAAAGAGATGAATTCACAGGAATGGTTGATCGAGAACAGGGGGTTGTGGCACGGTAATTTCTAAGAGGAAAGGATCTCTGAAAAACTCAAATGGGTATTGCCTTTTCGGGGCGGATAGACTTCACCCGCTCCTTCGGTCCTTTTCCAGGGAGATAGAAGGCGTGCGTGAGGCACAGGATATTGAGTTCATTCACAGGATGCGGGTCGCATCAAGGTGGATCCGCTCCTGCCTTCCGCTTTTTGAAAATTGTTTCCCTCCTAAGAAGTACAGGCAATGGCGAAAAGAGATCCGCAATATCACTCGCGCTCTCAGGGAGGCACGGGATGCAGATGTGCAGATAGCTTTTCTTAAGGCATACACCGAGAAGCTAAAAGAGGAAAGCCTCCGCCCTGGAGTGCAGCGCTTCCTACTGCGCCTGAGGCAGCGCAGGGAGCGGCTGCAGCCGCGTGTGATAAAGGCTATTGACAGGCTTCTTGAGAGCGGCGTGGTGGAGGATATGGAAAAGTTGTGCCGTAAAATGCGCAAGGGTAGGGCTGATGTCAATCCTCCAGAAATCTATAAAAAAGCGATTGTCCACATAACATCGCGGCTTGATGAGATATTCGTTCATGAAGCTTCGGTTTACATCCCTGAAAATATAAGAGAGCACCATGCCATGCGTATTGCTGTAAAGCGCCTTCGCTACACGATGGAGGTGTTCTCATCCCTTTACGAAGGGGAACTGGAGAACCAGATCTCGGTCTGCAAAAAACTCCAGGATATGCTCGGGGATATGCATGACTGCGATGTATGGATGGATTACCTGCCTCAATTCATGGAGGATGAACGGGCATATTCTCTTGATTATTTCGGACAAGACGACTCATTTGGGATTCTTGAGCCGGGGCTGCTGCATCTCCAGCAGCATCTGCGCGAGCGTCGCTTGGTGATATACGATGAGTTTGCAGCATACTGGAAAGATATTCAGGGACAGAATATATGGAATGACCTGAAGCAATTTGTCCAGTTAACGTTCGATGAAAAATCTAAGAATCAGTTAAATATAAAATAAGTTGGAGTGTTAAATATATGAAAGATAAGAAGAAAAGTAAGAACGCCACAGTATCTTCGTGGTGGGAAGAGAGACATAAAATACTGCAAAGTACAATAAAAAACAAATCTGCTAAAAAAGAAGTAAAAATAAAGAAAGACGAGGCAAAAAAAGAAACAGCAGACTTGCCTGCTCTGGAGTTATCTCAACTCCCAGGACTCGAAGCTTTTTTGCTTATCGGGGACGTTCATGCCAACCTGCCTGCCCTGAAGGCTGTCCTGGAAGATGCCATCAACAGAGGGGTTTCAGAGATCTGGAATGTGGGCGACCTCACGGGGTACGGTGCTTTTCCGGATAATGTTGTCAGGAGACTGCGCAAGGAGAACGCGAAGAGCGTAGCGGGGAATTACGATCTCAAAGTTCTTAAGGTCAAGGAAAAGAAAGAGGAAGGAGAGGGAGAGAAAGAAGAGACGCCTGAAGACCGGAATGCCATCAAGTGGACATATGACAATCTCTCGAAGAGGAATCGTAAATACCTCAAATCTCTACCTGAGGAACTCAGACTGGAGTCTGGAGGAAAGCGAATACTTCTTACCCACAGGAGCCCTTTGCATGGTGATGAACAAATCGGCCCTGAAACGCCAGATGAGAAACTCCATGAGTTTGCACAGCTCGCTGATGCTGACGTGATAATCTTCGGGCATTCGCACCGTCCCTTTTCCCGTCAGGTTGATGGTGTATGGTTCATTAACCCCGGAGGCGCAGGAAGGCAGGATGATGGTGATCCCCGGGCCAGCTATGCGATCCTGCAGATAGACCCCTTTGAAGTGAAACACTACCGTGTCGACTATGACGTGGAGAAAGCCGCAGCAGCCATACGGGAAAACGGCCTTCCTGAGTTTTTCGCCCAGATGGCGCTTCAGGGTCTCTCGCCGGAGGGGGTGGCTCAGGAACTAATAAAGAAGAATGAAACCCGCCTTGAAGAGATTCTAAAGACAGCTCGCAGCGTTTCATATAATGAGGGGCACAGCAGTCAGGTGACAAGGCTGGCAATGCGGCTCTTCGATGAACTCGGAGAGCTTCACGGCCTCGGCGCCGAGGAACGCTTCTGGCTTCAGTGTGCCGGCATACTTCATGATATCGGGTGGATCGAAGGGCAGAAGGGGCATCACAAGACCTCACTTCGCATCATCCTTGCCGAGCCGCACCTTCCCTTTGATGAACGGGAGCGCAACATCGTGGGTTCAATCGCCCGTTACCACAGGAGAAAACTTCCAAATAAAGGGCACCGGCACTTTGCTGCTCTGCGGCGAGATGAGCGCCAGAAAGTAAAGGCGCTGTCAGCGATTCTTCGCGTGGCGGACGGACTTGATTTCACCCAGCAGAGCATTGTTAAAGACATCACATCAGAATTTTCCCCCGAGCAGGTGACCATCAATTGTGCTGTTTCAGGGGAAGCAGAAACCGAGAAGAAGAGAGCTATGAAAAAAGGAGATCTGTTCGAGAAGGTATTCAATCGGGATCTCGCAATTTCATTAGACCTTGTATCATGACTGCCACATAGCATGTCATCGGATTCATCGATATCGATGCCGATGTGCATGCTTATTGATCACCTGAACCCGAAACTTTCATACACCGTACTCTGTAATAAAGAAGAACTAATGATCTATATGACCGAGAAGAAAAGTATCCTGAAAGAGCTGGGAGAGGAAGAGCTCCTCCTGCCTGAGCTAGTGAACGCGGCGCTTGCCGCCAATGAAAGGATCAAGTACTATTTCACGCTGCTTCAAACCGCCCAATCCAGAGCTCTGCATACGGACAGTGAATTCTCCAGTCTTAAAAAAGAGAGGGAAATTGCCGGTGTTGAGAATGCACTACTTGATAGTGTGGTGCAAGGTGCAAAGGGGCTTGGTTCCGGGACGTATCGCATTCCCTATACAGGGGAGATATTCTCAGCCATAAAAGCATGCATGCAGGAGATGTCTCTTCCTATTCTGGGACAGGGGAAGGCGCACGATTATGATAAACGGCTCACAGAGTTGCTGGAGGGCTGGCCTGCAGGAGAAGAAGCCCTGAGCGAGCAATTCCTCCAGAGGATAACCTCTGGCGACCGAAAAAGCGGGGATAGCCTCCACCTCCTCGTGATGGACATGCACAGGACGCTGAATTCTATGCAGGGAGAGCTCTCGCAGGAAAATATCGACGGTTCCATGACCTACCTGCTGGAGGAGGACGATAGGGTGATGGTCAGGGCGTTCATGGCGGGGGTTAACCGCACCGCTCCTCTCAAATTTGATCACCCTGGCCTGGGGACAACAGCCACACGCATTTGTCCGAGGCTTGTTATTCAGAACGACATCGGCCTGACCGATGCGCATATGCTGGTGGTGAACATCGAAGGAATGACTGCATCCATCGTACACACAGATATTCATATGCCCAGGCTAAAATTCTTCCAGAGCCTTTTCGATGCATGGGATATGAAGTGGGAGGATGCACTATCAAAGCGCGGCAGTGATCGGTTCGAGAAGGAAGTATATCATCTATTGACGGGAAGATATACAGCCAGGAACTTTGGTGATCTTGGGGCTTTCCTCACCCACCTTGGATCCAGGATAGTGTTCCTGATAGACTGGAACAGGGCACGCAAGCGGCTTGGGGACTTCCTTCCCAATAAAGACTGCATTGCCGTCCTCAAATGGGCGGCAAACAATGAGGTCGGGCATATCGCTTTCTTCAAGCTGGGCGGGGAAAGGATCATCTATGACGCCCTTCTATTGTCTGTGCCCTGCGCAGAGCCTCTTCATCAGATATTGGGCCGTGAGAAGTGCATGGAATATTTCAAGTGGGTGCTCCAGACGGCAGCGACCGGCCTTTTGGCCGACAGCTCTCGATCTCTTCTTCAGGATGAAATAAAGGCTGAGCTCTTAGGACAGCTCGGATCCGCATATGAGAAGCTCATGGGAATGTGCGAGGAGCATACATCACTCATAATCGAGGCTGCAACCGCGGTGAGCGATTCTCTCCTCAAGCGTGATGTGGACTTCGCAGCCCGCAGTGCACAGAAAGTCAGGGTCTGGAAAGGTCAGGCAGATGAAATCGTGAGGAAGGTTCGATTTTTTTCAAGGAGGAGTGAAGAGGCATCCTTCTTTACCTCGCTGATAAACGCGTCTGATGATGCACTTGACCATCTCGAAGAGGCATCGTTCCTTGCCACACTCATTCTCCCGGATGCATTGTCCAGGGAAGTCCATGCTGATTTGAGTATGATGGCCGAGATAGCGCACAGGTGCAGTCAGGAGGTCTTAAAATCTCTCATATCTGCCCGGGAAGTTCATAAAGGTTACAGCCGTGAGGAGATGGCGGACTTTCTCGGTGCTTCAGACAGTGTGATGGGTCTGGAAAAGGAGTGCGATGAAGCGCGGCGGAAAACCGTGCAAGGGAGCCTCAGGGAAAGTGAGGGCGATAAGGGATTCCTGGTTTGCTTTGAGCTTACCCGCAGTATCATGGCAACTGCAAGCTTTCTTGCGAATGCTGCAGGCATCATGCATGATAACATTCTCGAAAATATGGGGAGATAGGTTTTATGGCAAGCGATGTTCCAAGAATGGTTACGTTCGGGCACGACCCCCAGGGCGAGATAACATCTGAGGATTTCGGCAATAAGGCAGCTTACCTGGTGAGAATAGCAAAACTTGGGATTCCAGTTCCACCCGGCTTCTCTTTGAACATTTCAATCTGCGAGGAATACTACCGGAATGGTGGGAACCTCCCCAGAGACGTGCCAGATCTACTGCGTCAGGGAATCGCATTCATAGAGGCATCAACAGGACTGACATTCGGTGGACGAAAACCGCTTCTTGTATCCGTGAGATCCGGCGCCCCGGTTACGATGCCCGGGGTTATGGAAACATTGCTGAACGTGGGTCTCAACAGGGAAACACTTCGGAGATTGATGTTCCTGACAGGAAATCCCCGCTTTTCCTGGGATTGTTACAGGAGACTGATGGAAAACTTTGGTGAATTAGTGTTCTCGCATGATGCCGGACAATACAGATCGCTCTTAAAAGATGCCATGAAAAGAACCGGTGTAATGGATGAAGTGGAGCTGGAATCCAGCAGTCTCAAGCGCCTTGCAGAGGAATATGAAAAGATATTCCTGGCAGGCGCCCGCAAGATCCCTGAGGACGTTTATGAACAACTGGAGCTTGCTGTGGTCGCAGTCCTTCAGTCCTGGATGAACCCCAGGGCACAGGCATTCCGCAGGATGAACCTGGTAAAAAATGCCCGCGGGACTGCAGTCACAGTGCAGGCCATGGTCTATGGGAACATAGGTCCACGTTCTGGGGCAGGCGTTGCCTTCACGAGGAACCCCTGGGCGGGGGAGAACGAACTCCTGCTCGACTTCAAGTTCGGCGCCCAGGGAGAGGATGTGGTTTCCGGTGCACGATCAGCCGTCACACAGAGGGAGTTACTGGAAACTATGCCCCAGGTAGATCATGAACTCCATACTGTTGGCAGGAAGATTGAATCCCATTTTAAGGATATGCAGGATATAGAGTTTACGGTGCAGGAGGGGAAACTCTATATCCTCCAGAGCCGTGACGGAAAGAGGTCGCAGCTTGCGGCTCTTAGAATTGCCGTAGAACTGTGCCAGGAAGGAATCATCTCGCCGCCGGAAGCGCTGGAAAGGCTTCGGGAAGTGGATATCGAATCTATCAGCATTCAGAAGGTAATCTCTCATGATTCTCCCCTTGCTGCGGGAATATCAGCATCCAGCGGGGTAGCCTCTGGTCGAATCGCATTCACAGGTGAGAAGGCGGAAAGGTTCTCTGCAGACGGGTCTGTGATCCTGGTCAGGGAGATGGTCACCCCTGACGACATTCAGGGAATCACCATCTGTGCAGGAATACTCACTGCCCTCGGGGCCAGAACTTCCCATGCTGCAGTGGTTGCCCGCCAGATGGGCAAGGTCTGTATTGTGAACTGTACTGGTCTTGAATTTGACGTTCCCAATCATAAGTGCCGGCTGGGCGGGCGGGAGCTTTCTGAAGGAGATGAAATCACCCTGGACGGAAATGCAGGCTTAGTGTATCTTGATCATGAAAAAGTGAAGGTGTTATATGAGAAGCCACTCGCGCTGATTGAGGTCGTTAAAAGCTGGAGTGTTATATAATAAAATATATTCAATAAACTTTTCACTTGCCTGCAACATAAATTTTTCTTCTTCTTTATCAGATTTTTAATTGTTTCAAAAGCTGGCTTGAAATGCAGCCAGTCAGGCAATTGATAAATTGATAATAACTGCAGGGATCACATTTTCTGGCTAATGCCGATTTTACTCAGGTCTGGGCCTGCGCCTTTTGGACTGAAGCGATTAATAAACAGTATCACACTACTTTTCTTTTCTCTTTCTCATCATATTCACTCCTGCTGCGATTATCAGAATCAATAATATTGCGATCGATAAATATGTTGTTACTGGAATAGCAGTCATTTCAGTTGATGCCCCTGTTGGTACCTCTGTTGGGGTTTGAGTTATGATAGGCTGCTTCGTTTGGACTGGCACTGTACTGTGTGTAATTTCAGGCGTATTCACTGTGACTGCAAATGGTGAGAAGCTGTTTGTTTTTGCTTCAAATAATGTAAATTCACCACTATTTCCCATTTCTATGGTCTCAAGCTTGATCCATTGGCCGTCATCCCATTTTACCAGTTTCACATCGCTACTTGATATGCCATTGGATTTTATCCATGAGTTATCGACTTTGAACCCGATCACAGCAGTATTGATATTCTTGGGCACAGCGAACCCTGATGTTCCAACCCAGATGTTAATATTCTTATAAACAAGCCCAGGCGCCGGTGTCTTAACAAGTGAAGAAGTATTTTTTAAAACTTCCACTGAAGTCGTAATCCCTTCAGCGTTTGTGTTTCCAGTTATATTTATAAAATATATCGGATTGCTCGCATTCTTGAACCTGTAAGAGATGATCTTATCCTTGAGGATATCCAGTTCAAACTTTTCTCTAACCTCGATATTTAAAATATCTTCACCCGATGGACCTGCACTACCTCCTCCACCCCCGCCGCCAGATGAGGGTGTTGTGGTAGTCTGGGTAGAAGCGGAATTTGTGATCAGGATAATTCCACTATAACTGCCTGCACCCATTATCTCAGGGTAGTCCTGATATATGTTTTTATTAGTAATGATTGCTGCATACAAAAAATGAGTCCCTGCAGCAGTTTGAGGTATCGGAATTCTTGCCTCATAGATACCTGTCGATATTTTCATAGCATATGCTCCAAAATGAGTGCTGGTTGAGTCCTGAACAATTTCCACTTTGACATTATTGCTCACATCAATCAGACTCCCGGATTTTGATATTTTCACTGTGACATTAATTGAGCTTCCTGGTTCAACCTGCGTCTTATCAGGTGTCACTGCCAGGTCATATTCTGAGATAATAAATGGTTTTGCTGTGATATAATTGTAGGGTGGTCCATTGACCATATCCTGGACAGTAAGGGCATAAATTCCAGGACCCATTTTCTTATTCTCACAAACACCCTGGCAGCCGGGATCAAATCGATCTGCCGGAATAGTTGTTGAGATAGAACCTCCGGGGTTTTCATAACTTTCTGACCACGTTGACAGCTTATCAACACTCCAGATTACAAGCCTCATTCTATTTACTCCACCATTTGCCATTACCCCTATGCTGTCACCAAACTTGTAGAAATGTAGATTCCAGAGATTGTTTACATTTTCTATTCCGATTAAGCTTAACTTGTAGATCATAACCATGAATTGTTACGATTAGTTTAGCATTGTTATTTTTTTTTTACCAGCATTCCTGCAAAACCAGATGGTAATGCAACATGAGCCTGGATTTATATTTTATCTTTAATCTTGCACACATGTCCACTGCATCTGTTGTTAAATCCGCCCACATAAGATTGGGAAGTTCTTCCAGGAGTTTGACTGCTTTTTTTCCGCTATCAAATTTCCCTTCCCTATAAAATAATGTAGATATCTCAACTAAAACAAGTACGCTTGCGACACCGAATATAGATCCAGATTCTATTTTTTCTAAGAGAATAGCAGATGATTCGGTTCCTCTCTCCTCCCTGAGAACATTCATGAAGATATTGGTGTCAAGTCCAATTACTCGGATATCTCCCATTCTTTTCTTAGCTCCCTTACGAGTTTTACTGAGTCTTTTTTAGGTTGAATACTTTTTCCTAGCCCCTTAATTTCTCTCACTATAGATTTTTTTTTAAAAGGAACTATTCTCAATTCCCCATCTTTCATTATTATCTGCACCCGTCCTTTGATTCCAGCACTTTCAAGGATCTTATGGGGTATCAACAGGTCATGTAGTAATTCTTTTTCAATCTGCATTGTTCCACTCTTTATATAATTTTAGACATGATTTTTGCTTCAATCAAATCATTCTTTTAGGTGCATAAATACATACTGGTATCCACGTACAAAGCTGCTAATCCAGCATCAGTGATGGGCGCCACTAAAAAGCTTGCTGAGAAAGTAGTGATTGAGCTGAATAAGAAAAATCACACATCCTGAGATAAAAAGATATTTTATGGTAACTTCATAAGCAGTTCTGCCGATCCTCAAGGCAGGGGCGATAGCGCAAGGTGGAGAGGTCTTTGTGCTTGATATGGGTGAGCCTGTAAAAGCATCTTTAAAATGTATAAATTCCGTACCATGAAAGTTGGCACTCCCCACATCCAGCATCCCCCGGCTGTCCATCCGGCTTTGTTGCATCCCATACAATCTCTCCCTCAAATCCTGTAAACTTAACGATCACCCCAGCCAGCTCCCTTCTCGAAATCTCAAACCCCGCCCCCATATTCACAGGCTCGCTCTTATCCAACCCTCAGTGGCAAGCATGATAGACGGCGCCGGGTCCTGCACATACAGGAACTCCCGGGACGAATAGCTCTTTGCAGCCGCTCCTTTAATTTTTTTGTCACAAAAGTTTTTTTGCGCCTGGTGGTTGCATGGGGATCGTGGAGGCGCCGAGATATTTATGAGAATATTTTAATAATATCGTTTATTCCATTATTACTTATGCAATCACGCAACAACAACTGCTTGTTCTATTGATTTATGGCTAAGGATTGGCTTTAACATATCCAAGACGGTCTTTGAAGCGTCCAGTATTTCTATTTTAACGAGCTTATTATCCTTCGTAAAGTGAATTACAATCTCGTCACTTACTTGTTCGCCATGATCAGGTTTCTCATCACTTACCTTCATCACAAGTGCATCTGCATCAGCGTAGTATTTTATCTTCATACATTCCTCCTTTGAAGTATCTATCAGCATAAGAGATATAAAAAGTTACCACAGTAATATTATCCATATCATGTTCATAAACAACCCTGGCAAGGTAACGATCCAATTTCCGATGAGCTATAAAACGCCCTCCATGTCCTTTGATAATCTCATCCGCAAAAAGAAGGTAATCCAGAGCCTTCTCTAACGAAATGTCGTAATCTTGCATAGAATCAAGAGAATGCATTGTGAATATTATTTTGATTACCTTTTTGCCAACCTCAACTTCTACATACTTACCTTTAATAACGATTTGCGATTTAACTATGGACAATCTCTTTTTATTCATAATTCCAGCATCCTCCCCGGCTGCCCATCTGCCTTTGTTCCATCCCATACAATCTCACCCTCAAATCCTGAAAACTTAACGATCACCCCAGCCAGCTCCCGTATCGAAATCTCAAACCCGGCCCCTATGTCACAGGCTCGCTTTTATTATACCTCTCGGTCGCAAGCATGATCGACGACGCCGCGTTCTGCAGACGGAGTTGGTTTTGAGTTGGTTTTGAGTTCGTTGTTATCGTTTTTTGATTGCGTCGGTTGTTTTGCGTTTGGTGGTTGCGTGGGATTGATGTCGCGCGCCGGGGAATTTATGATTTAATAATTATAAATAGTCAGTTCATTGCATCCAAGCATCCCACGGGCAAACTCTTCAACCCCCTCCTCAAACTTTTCCTTCGCCCTCCTCCTGATCTTCTTCTCAGCCCTTCCAACATCCAGCATCCTCCCCGGCTGCCCATCTGGCTTTGTTGCATCCCATACCTCTCAGCCGCAGGCACGATCGCCCGCGCCGCATCCTGCACATAGCCCTGACATATTCTTTTCCTGACACCAGCATAAGTATATTGAAACTTGCTTCCCCTGCCCACAGGCAGCGCCTCCGTCGGAGGTCTGGGGCTTGCCCCAGCGCAGGTCTTGAAGAGGTCGTATTTCTCAAATCTCAACTTACATCTTCAATAGCCTC
>JAGFND010000071.1 GCA_021409285.1 Candidatus Methanoperedens sp.
GCCTGACCTTTGGAGGTAATACCAACTATTTTTTGTTTCACTTTCATAATAGTAATACCTTAGTTTTTATTATTACTTAATCATTTTGGTAGTAAATTGACAAATATTTTTATATAGATATCACGTTTTGGCGCTATAAACCTCTTATATTCTCTTCAAATATATCTCATAAACCGAAGGTTCCACGGATTTCCCTGCCCAGAACTTCAGGATTTTTCCTTTATTTATTACAGCAGTTAGAGGCAGCTTCTTTTCTTTTGCCTCTTCATGAAATATGATATTATAAAGCGCTCCGCCTTCGGGCTTGTCTTCAGAGACCTCGATGACCTCAATATTCTCCCCGTATTTTCCGGTTATCTCATCGACATTGGCCTGATTTCCTTCGCAGAGTTTGCATTTATCCTCACGAGACCTGTCCCGCCTGATGTTAAGAAGTATTGGCTTCTCTGAATTTATTATCCTTTCGATGACCTCATCCACAGAGCGATATTTTTCCGAAATATACTCCTTGATAAAATCACTGTGTTCATCTATAACCTCTTCTTTCGTGAGAGTATTCTTCTTTGCAACAGCTTCAATTAATTTTTCCCTGAATTTCTGCTTATGATCCAGGAGAAGCTCCTTGAGGTTCATTGCTCTAACCTGGACTTATTTATTTAAAAACATTTTCACCAGGTAAACTCCGACGCCGATCACGACAAGGCTGAATATGGCCTTGATAAGGGGCACATACTGTGGATCAAAAAGAGCAGAAATGGCATCCTGCATATTGAAAAAGAACGTGAACAATGCAAAAAATATTAACCCGACAAGCATGATGACAACCAGGACTTTGATGAGTTTCTTGAAAGGATCAGATCCTGGGGACTTTTGTTCATCGGTTTTTTGTTCATCCTCCATATTCTATTCACCTCCCATTTCTTGTTCGATTCATAAGGCAAAACACTATCATTAATCCAAGAAGGCCTGACACCGCTTCAAACCCTGGTTCCTTTGGAGTCCCTGCTGAGGTGGCTGCTGTTATCGGTTTACCTTCCTCGATAAGTGCTAATGTCACCGGAGTGTTAACTTTTATGTCTTTCAGTTTGATCTTGTCATTCACTTTTGCCATCACCAATGTTTTTCCGTTTTCGATCACGCTGACCGTGATGGTATATTCCCTGTTCCTTGGCAAATCAAAGGTCACCTTTGCCCGAACCCTGCTTCCACTTTTTAATATCCCGGGCTCATCTGTTTTTGTATAAGCAGTATATGCATCAGCCCTTGCGGTAACTTCAATAGCAAGAGGTTTTGAATCCCCTCCCTCATTGAATATTCCCGGTGAAACATCCACGATGGCGCCCGATGCATCATTATAAAGTTTTGTGACAACAAGCGTCATATCAGCCATTTTGATCTCGGCCGGCTGACCGGGTCCAGCTGTTGCTTTTACTGAGACATAAGATGAGTATTCAGATATCATCTTCCCTGCTTCAAAAAGCTGGATCTCGATACCATATTCTCCCGGGTTGGAGACCGATAGGGAAGTCGTGCTGAATGTCGAGGATGTGCCCTTTATGTATCCGATATCCGAATCTTTCTGCGCAGCAATAAGATTTGTTGTGGAATCCCTGATCTTCACTTTCAGGTTGAGCGTGCCAGTATCTGTTTTTTGATTATTCTGGATATACGTTGTTATAGTGATACTGGTTCCCTCCCCCTCACGGGATGACATTACGTCCGCTGAGGTTATCACTACATTATCATATTCCCTCAGGCATCCGCTAAAAACAATGGTGCCGAAAATTAAAAAAATTAAAAATATTGAAGTCTTCATTTCGGTTACAGCAATACTTTTAGATGAAGTGTCTTTGAATCTATGATGTTATCACCTTTATATAGTGTGACAAACACATCTGTATCGCCATTGGGGGAATCCTTGCTTATCGGAAGTTCTAACGCTTCTGTATAAGAAGTACCTCCTTTTGCCATCCCTTCTTTGATTGTCATACTTGAATTTGAACCGATCTCCTTGTTTTCAATATCTACGAGGATTCTCAGGGTATCTTTATCAATAGTCGTCTTTCCATCATTTTTTACGGAAAAGGTTATTGTGGCTTTATTGCCTTTATTTATTTCCCAGGAGGTAACTTCAGCTTCTGATTTATTTTCTGGTCCTTTCACGAATCCCACGAATTGAAGGCTTGCATCGGGGAGAACAATTGTTTTAACCGGAACTGATTTTGTTTTTATGATAGTTTCTCCCTTATCATTCTTTCCGGATGCATAGGACAGGACAAGCATGGTATTATTAATATCGGTCTTGAAACCTGGAGCCTGGATTTTGAGGTCGATGGATACCTGTGATGGCCCTTCACTTGTCCGTGCGGGGATATTCGGGCTCCCGCTTGCGACTAAGGTAAATGGATCAAATGATGACGCTTTGACGGAATCTATAGGTCCGGAACCATTATTGGCTACGCTTATTGTCATGTCTTTATCCTGGAATTCCTTGACAATAATGGGTGTGACGTCAACAATTACATCGTCCGGACTGACAGGATTTATAGTCGATACACATCCTGAGAACAGGATTGCAGAAATAATTACGATACCAGCTAATATTCGATTCATTATAAAACCAGTCAATAGATAGACCATCATTATTATATATAGTTTTTCATCCGTTTATCCGGTATCGATAGCAATTCACAATGCCATAGCACTGGTTAAGGTAAATTTAATACCATTCAAGTTAGTTTTACGTCATAATCTTATGAAACTTCTCGCATTATCTGACCTCCACGGTGACTATAAACATGTTGAAGCGATCTGCGAGCGAGCGGGGGACTTTGATGCCGCGTTGATAGCTGGTGATATTACCGATTTCGGACCTGATGAAAAAGCTCTTGAATTACTGGGAATGTTCAATAGACCGGTACTTGCGGTGCCCGGAAATTGCGATTATCCCTCACTTCTCAAAATACTTGATGAATATGCGGTAAATCTCCATAATTCTTCCTATACGATGGAAGGAATGACTTACATTGGTCTTGGGGGTTCAAATCCCACACCTTTTAATACTCCTTTTGAACTTTCAGAAAAGAAAATGGGGGAAATCCTGGGCTCATTGTTAAGTAAATTGAAAACAGGTGGAAAGATCATTCTGGTATCACATGCGCCTCCGCGAAATACCACTGACAGGCTTCCGCAGGGCAACGTGGGGAGTGAAGCTCTGGCCCGATTTTTAGGCAGACTTGACCTTATAGTTTGTGGGCATATCCATGAGGCCCGCGGCATGGTTAATGCAAATGGCACACTTGTTGTGAATCCTGGCCAGGCGTCAAAAGGGCAGGCCGCTGTGATCGTGATAGAAGATAACATAACTGTTGAATTCATAGATACATAATGATCAAAATCGCAATATCTGGTAAAGGCGGCGTAGGAAAGACGACCATTTCAGGAACGCTTGCACGATTTCTTGCACGAAAAGGGTATGATGTACTGGCTATTGACGCTGATCCGAGCATGAACCTTGCGTCAGCACTTGGAATAAAAGATCCGCCCAGACCTCTTACTGAGTTTAAGGAACTCATCGATGAAAGAGCTGGAGGCCCTGCAGGTGTTTTTAAGATCAATCCGAAAGTGGATGACATCGTCGAAAAATTCGGCGTCATCGGACCTGATAACGTAAAACTGCTTGTTATGGGAACGATCGAGCGGGGAGGAAGCGGTTGTATGTGCCCTGCAAGCTCGTTCTTAAAAGCACTCATGCGCCATGTGATCTTGAAGCTCAACAGCGTTGTTATCCTTGATATGGAAGCAGGTGTTGAGCATCTTGGACGCGGCACCGCAAAAGGTATAGATATTATGCTTATCGTGGTGGAACCTGGTGCACGGTCAATAGAAACCGCAAGAAGGATCGTAGAACTGGGACGACAGATAAATATAAAGAACTTCGGAGCTATCATCAATAAAGCAGGAAATGAAGTAAAAGAAATAAAGGATATGCTTCATGAATACGGCATCCCTGTATTGGGCGTGATACCATATGATCCCGCCTTAATCCATGCAGACATGGAAAATATCTCACCCATTGACAGTGGCAGCGCCGCGGTAAATAAAATAAAAGAACTGTGGGAGAAAATATCTATGAAAAAGGAGTGAATATCATCAAAAAACCTGAAAAGATCCAGTGCGGATGCAAGTGTATCGATGACCTGCTTGGGGGCGGATTTGAAGGCGGCATAGTCACTCAGTTGTACGGCGCATCAGGAACAGGTAAGACAAATATCTGCATCCAGCTTGCAATAGAAACAGTAAAAAACGGAAGAAAAGTCATTCTCATAGATACAGAAGGTTTCTCGGCCGACAGGTTCAGGCAGATAGCGGGCGAGGACGCGAAAAAAATAGCTGGCGACATCATAATATATGAACCTTCAAGCCTTGAGCAGCAGTATTCAGCGATAACCGACATTGAAAAAATAATGAATGAAAAGATCGGATTGATCATCCTTGACTCTGCGGCGCTTTATTATCGCCTCGGCCTTACCGTGGATGATTCAAATGAAGAGAATATCGCCCTTCGCCGCGAACTTGTAAACCAGATCGGGATACTTCACGGGATTGCGCGCAAATACGGCGTTTCTGTCGTTATCACAAACCAGGTCTACAAAGATGTCACAACAGGTGAATTCTGCCCTATCGGAGGGAACGCCCTTGAACACCTCTCAAAAACAATTGTCCTCCTTGAAAGGACAGGAGTCTCAAAGCGCAGGGCCACGCTGCGAAAACACAGGTCAAAGAGTGAAGCCCTCAATTGCGACTTCATTCTCACTGATAAAGGTGTGGAATAGTATTTTTATTTCTCTCCAGATATATTATTTTTTATTCTCTCATAGAATTCACGCATCTTTCCTTTCAACGAAAGAGGTGCAAGCTCAGGAGATGTTCTTTGCATTTTATCGGGACTTCCTTTTAAGAGGTACCATGATAATATCTCTGAATATGCGATGACCCCGATAAGAGCCGACCATATCATAAGCAGGACATGGAAATTATATATGGGCGAAATGGTAGAGAACTGTTCAATTGCAAGAAACTCCACCATTATCCCTGGCATGAAATAGACAAAAGACACCGGGATAAGGAGCATCAAAACCGCAGATAGGAGCGCCGAGACATAGACCATGATCAGTAAAATCAACAAAGTGTATATGGCAAAGACCAGTAATGAGATCGTATCCATTATTAATTACCTCTTTTTCATTTTACTGTATAAATAAATTATTATGAAAGCAGCAGAAATGATCCCACCTATTGCGATAAATGAGACCACCATGAAGGATATAATGTCAGATGGTTCCATCTCTGTGATCGGCTTATTTTCAATCTGAGAAGGAGTTGAATCAGATTTTACCGGCTCAATACTATTTGATCGCACCTCTCTTATGACCCCGCGGATGTCGCGATAAGTAGCACTTGCAGAAGGATGCGTATCAAGATTTCCCTTCAAAGAGTATTCTATGGACGAACTTTCGCCAGCTTCAAGTTTTCCGGACCATTCAAGCTTTCCGCTGATCAGTTGAGATGAATCAGGTTTCATGTCCATCATATTTACGATCGCAGGTCGGTCTCCCGAATTTTTCATAATTATTTTTACATCTGTTTCGTTTTTATTGTTTACAGCAGTTTTTGTCATGCTGATATAGGGCATATGCATCGTCATTTCCGCATTTTTTGAGAAGGAGGATCTACCGTTCCAGCTTGCCATGGCTGGGGGTAGTAAATACAAAAGAGGTTTCTGTGGTGTAAGCAAATATGTCAAATTTGTCGAGTTCCTTGCTCCCAGTTCAATGTCCCAGTCCAGTTCTTTCCAGGTAAGCTCAGCTGGTATGGTATCATGAACATGTATTGAATTATTTTTTAATTCTGAATTATAAACATACAGCTTCACGGACACATTTTCATCATCTATATCCCTGGGAACATATTTTATGATCGCAACTGTGGGTGTGATTTGCAAATCTTTGCTGATTGTGATCAGTGAAGGGCGGTTGAAAAAATCGCGGGTCTCAATATTTGCAGAAATTCTGAGCGTTGTATTTGCGGATAATTGGGTTATTTGAGATGAAAAGGATGTGGCGCGTTCACCTGTTATTGAGAAAAATTCTGGAATAATACTGACCTGAGATCTGCTCGTCAGGGACATGCCTATTATATTCTGTATGGATTCGCCCATAAGATTCACAGTGACATGTATTTTTTCATCAGGAAAGTATTCATCTTTATCTGTGTTCATTTCGGCTTTGATACCAGGAAATATATTTGTAAATAATTCAAGTTCGATGAAACCTGTTCTATTTATGCCCCTTACAACGATCCTCAGATCTTCAAAGTCAGAATAATCATCTTTTGAAATAACAATTGTTTTTTTAATCGTTTTGTTGGATATGGTCAGATTGATGGATTCGTTTGCGAAAGCATCTATGGATATTGTATAGTTATAGATCGAATAAATGTCACCCCATTTCAATCTTGTTTTTTCAAGCGGTTGCCAGACATCCTTATTCTCTAATTTACTCAATGATATCCAGGAATAGTTACCTTTTATTCCAAGTAATGTTACGCCGATAGTGTCATATTTCTTTAACTCGCCAACATTAAAAACAGCTGTATCTAACATATTCTGGTCCCTCATAATGGAAATCTGGGCCCTTGTATCATCGAGTATTTTTGACTTGATAACATAATTTTCAAAGCTTATGGTATCGCTGGATTTGATGAACCCTGATGACTTTGCTGCCCACACAGTTTCATTTGTCCCGGCATATGTAAATGGAAGAAATAGACAGAGGAAAAAGAAGCACATTATAATCCTTATACTCATTATTAATAAGATTGAATTCTGAAGGTTTAAATCTTTTTCTTGAGATCATGAGAAAATATATAATAACAAAGTATTAAAGAAAGAACTACCAATAATATTACAACTCATAATAATCATAAGTAAAAGGAGCGAAAATAATGGTACCAGACAAAGGCATATTTAAGAATCTGGCAGAAAAACTCGGAAAATTAAAGATGCCTGAAGGGTCACTTATTAAAAAAATTGATACTATTAAACAAAATGCAGATATTTCTGGTGCAAAGACCCAGTCGAGCGTAGATATCTCAGACCAGATTCGAAAGAACCAGGAAGATATGGTAAAAAAAGTTGAAGAACTGGTCAATTCAAAGACAGATATTTTCAAAGCTAATTCAGAAGCTGTAAAGAATATGGAATTCCAGGTTGCTAAAATGGAGCAGATAATAACTGCAGGAAAAAAGGGGAGTGATGAAATCAAAGAAAGACTTGATAAGATAGATGAGATGGTCCTTGAGCTGTCATCTCTTTATGAGGTAGTATCAAGTACAGTCAATCCATTTGTTGGCGATTCTGAAAATGTATTGGCAAAAAAAATTGTAGAAGTGGAGAAAAAAATCAAAGATATAAGCCAGAGACCGCAGGAGATAACATCAAATGTGATAACAGGATTTGATAATAAATTCGCGGTTCTTGAAAAAAATATTGAAGAATTGAATAAGATACTTGCAGGCAATGTAATTAACGAAGATGCAATAGTGGAAAAAGTCGCGGGCATTGTGACCGAGCGCACAAGACCGGCACTTGAACAGAAAATCGAAAATTCTCCGAAACTCAGGGCTCAGCAATATCAACCGCAAGCGGTGAATTCGCAAAAAGCGCCAGACCTCAACAGGTATGAGGTCGATGAAACAGGGGTAAGGCTTCCTTTTCTCGATAACAGGCCTGAGACATCGATAATACTTCTTAACTGGATCGAGTTCCTCATGGAAAAAGTGGGACGGAACAACCTTATCAATGTCCTTGAATATTATGTAGAGATAGGATGGATAAGCGAAGAGGTGAGTTCAAAGATGATGGCCTATGCAAGTGGAATAGATTATTATGTGGAAGGACCGACATGGAAACTTCTTCCTGAGGACCATACAAAATCATTGCTTTTCATTGAACAGCTTGGCGGCAGGAAAGTGGACAAGAATCTTCTTTCGAAACTGGAAAGAGATGTTGACAAAGTCATACGGGGCAGTGAATTTCTGGTATTGTAGGCAATTTCATTCTATCTTTCTCATTACTATTCCCTCAGCCACCTTGGGGAGAAATAGTGTGGATTTCTGTGGAAAATTCTTACGCTCAATGAATGCTTTTTTCTCAACATCTTTAATAGAAAAGGGATTTAATAGAAAAGCCACATCGAATTCCAGGTTGTCCACTCTGGATATTGCTTCAGAAGGACTTGCATTGAATGAAACATCGTCTTCTGGTTTTCCATGGATGATAGGATTTATCAGCCAGTCATGAAGGATTATCAGGTCAAGCCCGACAATTTCACCTTTTTTTTCTGACATTTCTTTTACATATCCCTTTTCAGCTCTCAATAGGCTGAACTTTTTACCATCATACATGCCAAGTTTGACATCATACTCGTTATCGCGCCGGCGAAGGTGAGAAAATAATTCTTCTTTGGCCATACCTTCCCAATCAACATGGAATCTCTTCTTTATCCTGTCTTCAAGATCCTTCGCGTTAAAATTCCGAACTGCCCTGTGCCATGGGAGTAACTTGAGGCCCCTGTCGCCTCCTTCCATCAGCATCATCATCGTATATCCTATTCCATCTCTTTCATTCATGACAACGGAAGCGTTATACCTGTGATGGCCATCAAGAATGAGGATTTTCAGATCATTAGACATACACATGATCTTTTCTATGATTTCAGGGTCGGTCAATTCCCATAGCAGATGCCGGCTTTCATTTAAAGAGACATCGACAAGAGGTACTTTTTCAGGATTTGGCACAAAATGCGGGCGTTTAAAACCGAGGTATTCTTCAAACATGTTGTTTACTTCATGCCCATGCATACTGTATTCAGCAACAATGGGTGAAAAGTTCATCATGCAGGATTTCATCAACCTGTAGCGTTCAAGTGTATTGACGTGAAAGATGTTCTCATGGCCCACGATGTTTCCTTTCCCAAGTTCCTCGACTTTCACAAGGCAAACAAGCCCGAAGGCAAAATACATGAATCTTCTATCATTTTCATGAAGCTGCGAGAGGACCTCGGGCAGCAAGGTATATATTATCCCGTAGATATAGAAAGCCGATTTTTCTCTTTCCACAAGGACATTAGAATCTATCAAACGGTCAAGATTCTTTTTTGCAGAAATAATGAAATCATCCCTGACCATATCTTTTCTTCGCGCTGTCACATGGATGATATTATTTTTTTCTTGCGCGAATCTCCGGTAATTTGCGGTATCTATGGTGTCATAGACCGGACAGACAAGTTTTTCGGTCGCAAGTGAAGGATTAAGTATAGTAGCCCTGAATGGCCGAATATCTACCATTTCTCTACATCCATTAAATATTCATTCAAATATCCAGATTTTTCATTCACAAAGGTCAATATGGAAGATGAATGTTTCGAATCAGTTCAAAAAGGAAAGAGTACCATATTTTACATGAAATACAATATCACAGGCAACATAATAACGCCCATTGCATGCGTCTTCCGGATCTTCGCATAAGATGCGATCATCCCGATAGGCGTGGAAATTATGAATATCATGAGCCCGAACCAGCCTGTGAATAAAATAGTCATGGCTGACAGGCCTGCTAAAACCCCAGCGCATAATTTTGAATAATTTATCCTGTAAAGATACACAGGGATCATATCCCCAAGAAAAATGGTTGAACAGTACGAAATCACAGAAACAAGGACGATCACGATCAACAGGATCACAATGATCGAAAAATCCCACTCTTTCACATTGACCAGTTCGTTTATAGCGACCATTGCGCCGCTTCTTGCCTTTTCGATAGTAAGAAGAGCTATCAGGCTGAAAACAGCATTAGCTATAATTAGATAACAGTAAAGTATTTTAACTATTTGCTATATTATAGGTTAATGAATATTGCTGAACTTGAGAAGGAACCTTTAATCATTGAATGGTTTGCGAATATTGAGGCTGCACAAAATACGCGAAAAAACTTCCTTCAAGGGATGCGTTACTTTACCGATTTCGTAAAAAAGACACCTAATGAACTCCTCGAAGGAGCGGAGGATGAAATCAAAAATGGCATCCTTATGAGAAAACGCAAAATACGTGAGTATCTCATTACTTTTCGGGAATGGTCAAAACGTCAAGAGTATGCCCCCAAGACTACTCACAACCATATGGTTGCGGTAAAGAGTTTCTACAGAAGCTTTGATGTGGATCTTCCTCAACTAAACAACAGGAAGTCGTTTAAAGTTTTAGCCACAGAGGAAAACGGCATGAGGCTTGAAAAGGATAATATTAAGCAGATTTTAAAGCATGCCAATATAAGAAACCGTGCGATTATTTTGACTATGGCCTCTTCAGGCTTAGCTCAAAGTGATGTTCTTAATCTGCGGATAAAGGATTTCAAGCGTGGCCTCGATGAAAAAACAAACATCACTATACTCGAATTGAGAAGAATCAAGACACAATGCAACTTTATAACCTTCTTAAGCCCAGAGGCAACAAAGGCAGTCTTAGAATACTTAGAATATCGAAACCGTATGCCAAAAGACACAAATCAAAGTCTTCTAATAGCTCATGAAAAGAGGCGCATCCGCTCAGATGATAATTACCTGTTCTGCAAACATGATGTCCCAGGGCGCTATCTACAAACCCTAAATGAGAAGGATCGTCAGCTGAATGCCCAGGGTTTAATGGACATGTTTCGCGAACTTGCAAAGAAGACGGGGCTGGATACTGACAAGGGAGTTTGGCAGGTGGCAAGGGCTCATAACTTACGTAAATTCTTTAACAGTGCCTTATTAAATAACGGAGCCGATATATTCTTCACCGATTATTTAATGGGGCATAAGATTGACCAGGTACATGAGGCATATTTCAAAGCAGACCCCAAGAAACTGAAAGACCGTTATATGCGTTTTCTCCCATACATAGCTCTTACTGATACTGAAACATATATTTTAGAAACTGAAGAGTATGCTCAACTGAGGACAGAGAATGAATCCTTAAAAAAAATAGTCTGCAGCATCAAATCCGATTTGGAATCGCAGAAAAAAACCGATGAAACACTCGCACTTGAACTCGAAAAACGGATGGAAGAGCTCATCGAGAAGAGAGCATCTGAAATACTTGAAGGAAAGTTAAAAACACTGTCGAGAAAGATAGTGAAGGTTTAACCTCATTTAAGTCATGCGGAAGGAGTATCAGTAGATACTTTTACTTTCAAAGATGAATTTTAAATGTAATGATAATTTTTCCTAAGTGTCATCACGTTTCCTTTTTTTGGGGTGTTGCATGTGGAGAATAAACTGACAGGTACCAAATCATATTTATTGGTTTTGTAAAATGGAAACTATAGCTTGAAAACAATGGCGCATCCATGCGGTTAATACCGGGGCAAAGAACCAGAAACAACCTTATTTTTAAAACGCTATCTTCAGTGCTGTTTGTATACACTTTATCGCAAAAGTATTATTTTGATAGTATCCAAGTAATGCAATAGTAACATAGAGTTTATATATTAAGAACTCGTTGGAAAGCCTATGGTGAGTAGAAAATTACAGCATCAAAACGGAAGTTATTTTCTTGTGATTCCACGCGCGCTGGTCGATAGTATGGGAATAAACATAGGAGATAGCTTGAGTATCAACTTGACCAACCAAAATATCGTGATATCGAAGGAGGCAGAAAAATGATGGGACTTGCGGGAAAAGAAGATTCTAACAGTATGCCACGATGCCTACAGGTTTGGGCTCTAATAGAGGAAAAAGCACAACAACGCGCCCAGAAACGGTTTGAAGAGATAGTGAAAAAAGAGGCTACTGGAAAAACCCACTAAGAATTTGTACCGAAGAGTTCTCAATATCCAGTCGCGAAGGCGTTCATGGGTTCAAATCCCATCCCTCGCATAAATTATCCTATTTTAGTTTGGCATCTACGAGGATACGGATTTATTTCTATCATTTAACCATGAGGCAGAGGATGCACCCTTATTAAAATAACAGCAACAAAAATGTTACTAAGTCACTCCATATGTCTTCCATTGGCGAACTTCTTGCAGAACTCTTTAAAGTCCTTAAGCATCGTTAACTCGTGTCTGAACTCTCGAATCTCCTCTTTTATAGAAGCCATCTCCGTTCTCGATAATTTCAAATCATCATCTATCGCTGTTATGCTCGCCGACTTATATTTCTGAACATCCTCTGTAAGCTTCTGCTTAAACCCTGCGAACTCTTCCCCAACTTCTCGCAATTTCTCCAAGTAGAAGTAATGATCGATCATTTGTTGTTCATAGCTCTTGAGCATCTTTTTTATGATCTTAACTTCTGACTCATCGAGGGTATCAAACTCCTTATACGGCAATATCAGAACCAACGGGAATGCACTACGCATGGCTTCGATTTTCTCCGCTTTGTTATCCCCACACTCTACAGCAATTCTAAAATTGTCCGAGCCAAAGCCTACCACCGGAGATCCTATAAGGTCCACCCTATATCGTTTACCCTCGTGTTCTATGGTTTCCTCTTCAGTTATCCTGCTCTGAGGTATCCCCATATAAAACAGAATTTTCCTTCCCAACAACTTCATCCTATCATGTTTATTCAATTCGGGACTGATTGTCTTGTTCGCCCTTGGGTTTAGATAATTGCTAAAATCAACAGGTTTGTTGTTAATTTCCATGATTACAAATGTATCACTATTGTAATGCATATAAATCTATTCGAGTGTTACAGTCATGGTCTCGAAAATACCCACAAACGACGAGGATATCTCCACATTACCTGTGACGCTTTGCATCTGCTATGATGGAGGGCCTTAGCTTCGCAGACCCCAACCCACTCACATATCGATGTTCAATACGTTACCAATGACCCAACAAATGCTACACTCTTCCCGCAGATCGCATCTGGCTTCCAGAAATGCAAATCCTGCGGGGATGGGACTTTTATTGTGCCATCGATTATTGCAGGTAATCCGTATGCTGAATATGCTAAATCAAAGGTTTTACCCTCAATATTGGCAAGAAGATAGCGATTATCGTATTTTGTATTTTTTACAAATATCTGGTAAAACCCTGTTGTCGGATTGACAGGATTCATCTGATCTGTTCCTGATGTTATACTTGAGGTGATAATGATGTAGAACCAGATGGTATCGAAGAACCATCCGTATTGAAAACCTTCTTAGCCATGCTCCGATGAACCAATCTATTAATACCTTCAATGATTTGCTGGCTAAGAATCGTTGGTTTCAAACATGCAATAAAATTGCCATCATCATCAAGAAATCCCGTAGAATTAACTGCATCTA
>JAGFND010000072.1 GCA_021409285.1 Candidatus Methanoperedens sp.
TCTTGGATCCCTATCTTAACCTGAAGTGAAACTTCAATTTCATGCAAGGTTATTACCTCCTTTTTGCTCAAATCAGAGGTAATCTCCTTCATGAGATAAAATAAATTTTAGCCGATGTTTTTACACGACCAAATCCTGGCCGCTCCGCCTTCAATCGCTGAACGAGTGCATATATATACTCCAGTTTCTTGCGTCCACCCGGGATGATGTGATAGTTGGTGGCCGCGAAGAACCGCGCCCGCTGTGCCCTATCCAGCACAGCGTCATGGGCGGCCATTACATTTCCAGTTCTGCCGATACCGATCAGCCTGATATTCCAGCGTGATGTGCTTTTCTCGCCTTCATTGTTTTTACAGAAATTTTCCGTAGTAACCACCTCACATTGATATTTTTGTCATTTGAAATAAATCGCAGATCCAATATTTCAGTTATTAATAATAAAGCAATCCCATGATGTTTAAGGTTCATTCTATAATTTGTATTCTTGAATCTTTTAGACCGTTACTTTTTTGACATTGTAAGAACTTATCAAGCATAGTTTCACTTAACATCTAATAGGTGAAAAAATCATATATAATTATTTTAAGGTAAATATGTTCACAATAATAACTGGCGCACAGTTCGGAGACGAAGGAAAAGGGAAGATCGTTGACATGCTGGCCAAAGAATATGATATCGTCGCCCGTTTTCAGGGAGGGGATAATGCCGGGCATACTGTTGTTGCGGAGGGAAAGACTTACAAACTGCATCTTATCCCATCCGGTGTCCTTTTTGATGCAAGGCTCCTGATAGGCCCCGGCACTGTCATGAATCCGAAGGTACTGATGCTGGAAATAGCCATGTTAAGGGAAAATGGTATTGAAATAACATCCAAAAAACTTGGCATCGATGCAAAGACCAGCATCATAATGCCATATCATGTGGCACTGGACGGGCTGAGGGAATCAAAACGCGCCGTGAAGATAGGGACGACGAACAGGGGAATTGGTTTTGCTTATGTTGATAAAGTGGGACGGGATGAAGTGCAAATGGCAGATATTGCCGATGAAAAGAGATTCGAGAAAAGGCTTGATGAACTTCTTCCGCAGAAAGAGATGGCAATAAAAGAACTCGGCGGCGAAATGAATATCTCACGGTCGGAAGTCGATGAATATCTGAAGATCGGAAAACAATTGAAACCATATATTACTGACGTATCAAGGGAAATAAACCATGCATTATTGCAGGGTAAGAAAGTACTGGCTGAAGGTGCGCAGGGCACTCATCTTGATATCATCCATGGGACACAGAAATTTGTGACATCTTCAAGCACGGTAGCAGGTTCAGCTTGTGCCGGACTCGGGGTTGGCCCGATGAAAGTAAATAAGGTGATGGGTGTCATCAAGGCATATATTACCCGCGTGGGTGAAGGACCTCTTCCTACAGAATTGAAAAACGATGTGGGTGAGCACCTGCGCGAAAGAGGAGGCGAGTTTGGAACGACCACAGGACGCCCCCGAAGATGCGGGTGGTTTGACCTGCCTATAGCAAGAAAATCAATTGATCTTAATGGATATTCCAGCATGGCTTTGACCAAGCTTGATGTGCTTGGAGGCCTTCTCAATTTAAGGATGTGTACCGGTTATGAACTTGATGGAAAAATCCGGGATTATCCCCCCGAATTAACAGAAGAGCTTTCCAGATGCAAACCAGTATACACAGAAGTCATTGGATGGAGCGAAGATATTTCAGGCATCGAAAGTTTTGATGAACTTCCTGGAAATGCAAGAAAATATGTTGAATTACTTGAAGAACTGATGAAGGTGAATATCGAGTATATTTCAGTCGGTCCGGGAAGAATGCAAACTTTTATGAAGTGAGAGACTTATCTATTGATCAGGGGTAACATGGATAAAATCACACGGTTAAGAGTGGCCGAAGCCGACCAGAGAGATGTCGGGAAAGGGATAGTCAGGATAGATGAAAAATTCAGGTATGACATAGGAGTCAATATTTTTGATGTGGTGGAAATAAAGGGGGAGAGACCTACATCGGCTGTTGTGGGCAGGTCGTATCCACAGGATGAGGGGATCGATGTCATAAGAATGGATGGACTGATACGCACAAATGCGAAAACAAGTCTCGGTGAATTTGTGGAAGTGAGAAAAGCTGATTGGAAGGAAGCGAAAAAAGTGACTGTTGCTCCAGTGATACAGAATATTCATATATATGCCCCCAGTGAGAGCTTGCGTGCGATCTTTCATAACAGGACAGTATCAAAAGGGGATATAATCTCAACCACAAGCGTTCGAAAACCAAGGGAATCCTTCGGCAGCGATGTGATGTTCGAGCAGATTTTTGAGGGGATGTTCCCTTCTTTTGGCCTGGGCGAGATAAAATTGCAGGTCGTTGCGACGCTGCCTGCAGGGATAGTCAAAATCACAGATATTACGGAAATGGAACTTTTGCCTGAGGCTGTGGCGCTTACGCAGGCAATTCCTGAAGTGATGTATGAGGATCTCGGCGGGATAAAACCTGCTATCACAAGGGTGAGGGAGATCATTGAACTCCCTCTGAAGCACCCTGAACTTTTCAGCAGGCTGGGCATAGATCCCCCGAAAGGAGTGCTCCTGCATGGCCCTCCAGGCACGGGAAAGACCATGCTTGCAAAGGCTGTAGCTAATGAAAGTGACGCTTATTTTATTACAATAAATGGGCCTGAGATAATGTCAAAATACTACGGGGAGTCCGAGCACAAACTGCGCGAAGCTTTCGATGATGCTGAAAAAAATACTCCTGCCATCATTTTCATAGATGAAATAGATAGTATCGCCCCCAAGCGTGCCGAGGTAACAGGCGAAGTAGAGCGGCGTGTAGTAGCGCAGCTTCTCTCGCTCATGGACGGCCTGAAATCAAGGAAGAACGTGATAGTAATAGGCGCAACCAATCGTCCGGAGGCGCTTGACATGGCGCTTCGCAGACCTGGCAGGTTTGACCGAGAGATCGAACTCAGGGTTCCTGATCGCGAAGGTAGAAGGGAGATATTCCAGATACATACCCGCGGAATGCCGCTTGCTGAAGATGTGAACCTTGATATGTTAAGTGACCGCACATATGGTTTTGTAGGAGCCGATATCGCAGCAATGTGCAGGGAAGCGGCCATGAACTCACTTCGACGTATCCTTCCAGAAATAGATCTTGAACTGAAAGAGATACCAAAAGAAACACTTGATAAATTGATCGTCACAAGATCTGATTTTGATGATGTTATGAAAGATGTCCAGCCCTCAGCTCTTCGTGAGATTTTGTTTGAAGTTCCCAATGTAACATGGAGCGATGTCGGAGGGCTTGAAAATGTTAAAGCTCTGCTTTCTGAGGCTGTGGAATGGCCTCTTAGATACGGCGAGTCTTTCAGGAGGATTGGTGTTGAACCCCCGAAAGGTGTACTTCTTTATGGGCCTCCCGGTACTGGAAAGACATTGCTTGCAAAGGCCATAGCTAATGAGAGCGAGGCAAATTTCATTACAGTCAAGGGAAGCGATATTTTATCAAAATGGTACGGCGAATCCGAGAAACATATTGCAGAGATCTTCAAAAAGGCCCGTCAGGTCGCTCCGGCCATAATATTTCTTGATGAACTTGACGCTCTTGCCCCTATGAGAGGAACAGCGATGGGTGAACCTCATGTGACTGAACGGATCGTGAATCAGCTTCTCTCTGAGCTTGACGGGCTTGAGGAACTGCGGGGAGTGGTTGTGATCGGGGCTACGAACAGGCCTGATATAATCGACCCTGCCCTTTTGCGACCGGGAAGGTTCGATGAGATGATACTTGTGCCTGTTCCTGATACAAGGACAAGGAATGAGATATTTAAAGTTCACACTAAAAAAATGGCACTTTCTGCGGAAGTGAACCTTGGTGAACTTGTGAAGATAACAGAAGATTACACAGGTGCTGATATCGCGGCCGTGTGCAAGAAAGCAGGACGCTTTGCAATGCGTGAAAATATCAATGCAGAGGAAGTCAAGCAGTCGCATTTCCTTCTGGCAATAAAAGAAACAGGACCGTCAGTTACCCATGAAGTAATGGACTATTATAATTCACTAAAAGATGAATTGCGAAAGAAACGATCAAAGCAGATAGAGAGCAGGCCAGAGATGTATGTATAATGCGTAAAGTTGCAGTGCTTTATGAAAGGCTTCCAGATAAAAAGGTAAAATGCGGGATTTGTTCCCACAGGTGTACGATAAGTGATGGGAACCTGGGGGTATGCAGGACAAGGGAGAACCGGGATGGCACGCTGTACACATTGATCTATAATACAGTATCGAGTGAAGCTGTTGATCCGATCGAGAAAAAACCACTTTACCATTTCCTTCCGGGAACGCGCTCATATTCACTTGGGAGTATCGGATGCAATTTCAAATGCCAGCACTGCCAGAACTGGAATATTTCGCAGGTCCCTCTCGAAGCAGCCCATACCAGAGAAATAACTCCAGAAGAGGCAATTAGAAGGGCCGTTGATTCGGGAAGCAGGTCAATTTCATGGACCTATAACGAACCTGCGATCTGGCATGAATATACCTATGACAGCGCTGTCCTTGCCAAAAAAGCAGGTCTTAAAACGATATATGTGACTAACGGTTATATAACCAGTGAAGCGCTGCATCGCATGGCACCTTTTCTGGATGCTTTCAGGGTGGACATTAAATCCTTTTCTGAGGATTTCTACAGGAAAACTTGCGGCGCAAGGCTTGGGCCTGTACTTGAATCTACAAAACTGGCAAAGGAACTGGGAATGCATATTGAGACCATAACGCTTCTTATTCCGACAAAGAATGATTCAGCAGATGAGATAACACAGATAGTCAGATGGGTACATGATAATCTTGGTGTGGACACACCGATGCATTTCACCAGGTTCCATCCGATGTTTAAGATGGATGACCTGTATCCAACGCCGTCAAGCACACTGGAGATGGCTTATGATATCGCCAAAAAAGAAGGAATGAGATTTGTTTATCTTGGAAATGCACCGGGACATAAGTATGAGAATACGTATTGTCCCAAATGTAATGCTTTGCTGATCGACCGGCGCGGGTTCAGTGTGAGTGCTGTCAGGGTGAAGGATGGGAAATGCCTGGAGTGCGGGGAAAGGATACCAATTATTACCTGAAGAATTGTCTTTACTCTTTTTAATAAATTATAAGTGTTCACGGACGAATTATCCTGTCATGGATGTTATCTCCTCGACACGAATGGCGGCAGTGGATGCCAATTGTGAGTACATGGGAATAAAACGCCTTCAGCTTATGGAAAATGCCGGGGCTGCTGTGGCGAATTCCATCAAGAAGAGATTTAAAAATGGAAAAGTTGTCATAATCGCGGGGAAAGGAAATAACGGTGGAGATGCTTTCGTAGCTGCGCGGCACCTTGTCAAATACGAGACAACAGTCATGCTCATTGGAAAAAAGGAGGATATCAAGACACCTGAAGCACGTCATAACTGGAATGCTCTTGAAAAAACAAATATTTCATTGATCCAGATCCCTGACTCAACTATGTTAGATATATCTCTTTTTAAAAAGAAGGACATCATCATCGATGGTATTTTTGGGACAGGTATCAGGGGAAATGTCAACGAACCCGAGTCCTCAGTTATCGATCTTATCAACGGATCTGAGGCATTTGTTGTCTCAATCGATGTCCCGTCAGGTTTTGACCCTGATGGAGATGAGTTTGAAAAATCAGTGAAAGCAGACCTTACAATTACATTCCACAAAATGAAAACAGGCATGAACAAACAAAGCGCAGGCCAATACACAGGTGAAATAGAAGTGGCAGATATCGGTATTCCTGCTGAGGTGGAATTCATTGTCGGTCCGGGTGATATACAGCCCTTCCTGAAAAGACCTCCAACATTTCATAAAGGCGATGCAGGCAGGGTACTTGTCATAGGTGGCGGCGCATATTCGGGGGCGCCTGCATTGTGTGCCCTTGGTGCGCTGCGAGCAGGCGCTGATATTGTCACAGTGGCTTCACCAAAGAGCGTTTCTGACATAATCGCATCGTTTTCTCCGAATCTTATTGTCCGCGCGCTGTCAGGTGAGAGACTCATTGAAGACGATATCCCCATTATCTCAGGCTTGATCGAAAAACATGATGTGGTCGTAATTGGCATGGGCCTTGGGAAGTCCGATGAAACGCGACTGGTTGTCCGAAAAATAATTCCTCTTTGCAAGAAAGCGGTCATTGATGCGGATGCACTGGTCCCTGAGATTTTTCCGGCAAGCTGCAGAAATACTATCATTACTCCCCATAAAGGCGAATTGAAACGAATATCAGGGATTAATGTTCCCGAATCTGAAAAGGAAAAGATAGGATTCCTCCTGGATTTCGCAAAAAATAATAATGTTTCGGTGCTGCTAAAAGGTGCAGTGGATCTCATATCAGATGGCGCTGAAGTCCGCGCCAACAGGACAGGAAATGCTGGAATGACAGTTGGAGGGACGGGTGATGTACTTGCTGGCCTGGCGGGCGCCCTGTTCGCCAAACATGACGCATTCTCTGCTGCCTGTGCCGCAGCTTTCATTAATGGCGCAGCAGGGGATCTGGCTTTTTCGGAATTCGGGTATGGTCTTCTGGCCACGGATGTTATTGATCAAATTCCAGAGGTCATGAAACTGTGAAGCTATCGCATATACAGGAAAACAGGGCAAGAATGGTTGATATAAGTGAAAAAGCAGATGTCGCAAGACGTGCTATCGCTTCAGGTGAAATAAGTTTAAGACCTGAAACAATAGAACTCATCAGAGGTAGGCAAATTGAAAAAGGAGAGGTGCTTGAAACGGCGCGCATCGCCGCTGTTCTGGCGATCAAGCAAACATCTTCTGTCATCCCCATGTGCCATAATATACCAATATCCAGCATCGATATCCGGTTCGATATCAGTGATAATTTCATACGGGCTATCACCGAAGTAAAATCGACTGGAAAAACAGGCGTCGAAATGGAAGCTCTTCATGGGGTAAGCATCGCGCTTCTCACTATATGGGATATGGTAAAGTCCGCTGAAAAAGATGAAACTGGCAATTATCCGATCACACGTATCAATAACCTGAAAGTCATAGAGAAATCGAAAAGAGAGTAGTGATCAAGCACCTAAATAAAACGATGGGTCGAAGGAGACTGAGGGTACTAAAGGCGTTAGGTGCCTGATCCTACTACATCATTAATCATGGTTTTACTAGTATTTAATATTTCCGCATATATTATTTCGCATATATACTTATAATACTCATCATAACAAGGTGCTTCTTGTTGTCTCGCCAGCGATATTACTATTCATAAGCTCTTTGACTTTTTGAATATCGGAAGCCTGGCCCAGTGACCACATTAGTTTCACAAGCGCTACTTCTGGGAGCATGTCACCGCCTTCTATCGCGCCTGCTTTCAACATGTCTCTTCCTGTGTCGTAAACCCTGTCGCAGACACGCCCGTTAATGCACTGGGACGTTATGACAACAGGTATCCCTGCACCTGTGGTTGTCCGGAGTACCGGGATCCATTCTGTAGAGACATGGCCAAGACCTGTTCCTTCTATCACGATCCCTTTGTAACCTGAGCCGCTATGGAATAATAATGATTCACTGCTTGCACCCGTCACATATTTGATGAGGGCGCATTTAGGTTCAAGCTTATCATGGATAGCGAGTTTCTTTTCACCTCGTTTCACGTAGTTTGTTGATATCTTGATTTCGCGGGATGGATATTCGACCCGCCCTATCGGCCTGGCATTTATTGACTGGAACGCATCTCGCTTTGAGGTGTGCATCTTCCTGACTTTCGTGCCCCTGTGAATGCTGCAAAAATCATCGCTTGTGGAACCGTGCATCACAACGCAGACCTCGGCAATATCGCCTGTCGCAACGATCGCAGCGCATATGGCGTTCATGGCATTGTCGCTGCTTGGCCTGTCAGCGCTTCGCTGGGAGCCCACAAGCACGATCGGGACAGGAGTTTCTATCATGAATGAAAGGGCTGCGGCAGTATACATCATTGTGTCCGTACCATGGGTTATAATGATCCCTTGGGCGCCATTCATTATTTCTTCGTATACTGCCCGCGCAAGCTCGACCCAGTATGAGGGGCGCATGTTCTCTGAAAGGATGCTGTATATCATGCGGCAATTATAATTTGCGATCTCTTCAAGTTCAGGTATCGCCCCAAGGATATCCTGGGCTGAGAATTGTGAGGTAACGGCGCCGGTTCGATAATCTATCTTGCTTGCTATTGTGCCGCCTGTGGAAAGGATCGAAATAGAGGGAAGTTTTTCATTTGTTTTCTTGCCAGGTTGTGATACTTTTCCCCTGTCAATCGTTTCTTGTTTTTTCTCAAGAAGTGTGATGGATGTGGAATCTTTGCATATCCCTATATTATAACCGTTCTTCAATTTAAGAACAATGCTGTCTGTCTGTGAAGGCATCAATATACCTTCATATTTGACATCATTACTTTCTACCAAGACTTTATCGTATAATTCTGCCTGCATGATATCCCTGGATTCATAATTGCGGCAGATAATAAAAAACTATGCAGGCAGGTTAAGAGACTTTTTATTAATATATTGTAAAATATAAAATATTTAATACATTATAAAAATCATTTGATTATTCACTGTCTAAATTATAAATTATAATAATGCTTGCAATAATAATGTTGCCAATGTGAATTAAAGTTCAATTCGTGTTGGTAATTATGTCATAAGTACAATATATCTATGAAAACCTCCTCAAATACGGTGTTATGGTTAATTGTCGTTACGTTTATCATTCATAATTTAGTTTTAATAAACATTCTTCGGCAAATTTTTCTACATCATATTTAATATTAGCTGATCTGGTCTCTCCAAAGTCATCCCTTGTTGCTATTAGAATATTATCTGTAATCACACGTGCGATGTGAAACAAGGTTAGGTCTTGCTCATAAAAAGGATCAACAATAGATGGATCATGTATTTTATTTCTTACTTCGTTTGCTTCGTCCAAAACTCTGTGAGAAAAATCTTTAAGGATTCCTTTATGATAGAGATAATCTATTTTTTTTGTAAAACCCCAAAACAACTTAATATTCTGGAAAGCCCCCTTATCAATTTCTTCACCAGCCTCGTTTGAGCCTTCTTTGTCTTCTTTATATATCTCTATCCTTTTACCATTCATCTTCACAATAAACTCATCAGTTCTATCGTCATCTATTTTTAGACTTACCTTGGTGTTTTCAAGCCTTAGCGAAAGAGAATTTTTTTCAGTAGATAATTTTATGGTTTTATCGGCATTGATCTTTTCGATTTTTGCAGTTTTTACCCAATCAATATTATAATTCCGTTTTAGAAATTTTATGAGTCTCCAATTATCTCTAATTGGAATTTTGTCCCATCTAAACAAATACAAGCCTTCATCAAAATATAAGAAATGTATCTTACCTTTAAAAACTTTTTCGGTAATCATTACCATTTGAGTTATATTCGATTCAACCTCTCTCCAATCATCAATAGGATTGAATAACCAATCTTTTATGGTCGGCTCAATAAACATTTCGTAATTTCGAAAACAACTTGGAGACATATTCGATTTTGCAAAGCTTCTCAATTTTTCAATGGTTCCCATTATAACCCTTAGTTGGATGAGGCAAAGGACTATAAATTATACTTTTATGAGACTGTCCCATATCGCATGTAAAAAGGTTGAGGTGCCAAAGGATGCCATTTAGAAGTCGCGGAAAAACCGAGACAGAGACTTACCGAAGAAGTAATAAAACTTGCCAACTCCTCGAAACGACTTGAAGGTCTGACAAAGGTTCTTATTGTTCTTACGATAATTTTAGCAATATTGACTAGTATTGCAATATTCAAATAATCCATCTCCCGATATCAACGATCAATAATCAATTATTGTTTATCTGCCAAGACGTGCGCCGCTTTAAGCACGCCCCCACAGATGCGGGACAGTCCGCATCCCCCTGCTGGCGGACGGCATTCTGGTTTCATATCCCCGCCGCGCGAGCCGCAGCAGCGTCAAATCTCCATCCATGTTTAACACGCTTTAGACTGAAATGTTCCTTGCTTTTGCGCAATAAGTCATTAACTCGCTCCATATCCATGTCTGAGTACAGCACTACTCCATCCTCGAATGCATCGAATATAAGGAAATCCAGTTTTTCTATCCTCTCCTCAAGTTCATCCGGTCTCATAACGAATGGCTGCACCGGCAATGAATCACTGAAAAAATCAAGCGCCCTTTCGCGCACATCATCCGGCAGTTCCCGGGAAACTATAAGGATGTCGATATCGCTGTCCCTAAGAAAATCTTTTTTTGCACGTGAGCCGAAAAGAAGAACGAGAACAGCTCCTTTCTTGATGCTATGCTCGATATACCTTATGAATTCCTGGATCCAGTCCTGCCTGAAATCAAGTTCAAATAATCTTTTCTTCAGCAAATCCAATGATTTTTTCTGCATTGGCTATCGCCCTCCTTGCATCATCTTGCGTAAAAAAGTCTTTTGGGATCCCTGTGGAAAAGGAGTCAGGGTATCTTGTTGGGATATAATGCTTATCAAGTTCCCTGGCAGCGTTCTGCAAATGGTCACTTATGGTCATATTCTCTGGCAAATTGGAGAGCAAAAATTTAATAGAATGGATGCGAGATTCGCCGCCCTTTGAAATTATGAGTGCTTTTAATGCCTTTTCTGCCGCCTGCTGCGCTTGAAAACATGCCCATTCATAATGCTCAGATTTGACGCTATCTTCTGCAGCGCTCAGGTCAGAATGCGCTTGCTTCAGCCAGTCTTCATGCCTCCTCATAGACTAATCAATGACTGTTGCTGTAAAAAGGCTTTCTATCAGGGGTAGTCAGAAGACCTATGGCGTCAAGTTAGTCTTGTGACTTTTTACCTTTGCGCCAAATGGCTCCCTCTTTAAGAATATAGATAGAATACAGCATTTGGGAAGTAGCCATGACAATAAACCCGGAAAAAAAAAACAGAATTCAGAACTGTCTGGATCAAGACCGCAGAACAGCAACTTTTCGAGGAATATAACCGAGATGCCTGGAATCTCGAACCAGGCAGACAATGTGATTTGCCGTATGTGCCAATGAAAAAGAGGGTTACGGAAAACCGCTTGAAAAAACAAAATTACTCCAGTTATTCTATCTGTCGTACATCATGAAGACAGAAAAACGAGAGAGAACGGCTTTCGCCTCCATACGACTCTTTGATAAATGGCCGGGTATATGCACACCCGATCGAAGTGCGTTTTCAGGTATATCAACACATATTTCGAGCTGCTGGATGAGTCAGAGAAGGCTCTTAATCACTCCCTTATGGGCGGTTTAATAATACCTTTATAAAAAGATTTTAATTCTTTAGGTCCTTCTAATACTTCTCTCGTAACGTATAGCGCTCCATCTTCATTTGGTTTGAACCTCCACTTTATCAACATTTATTTCATTATTCTGTATCTCAATTCCGGTCACGCATCTGGGATGCACGCAACTACCATCGTTGAAATAAGGCGGTTCTCCCTCGCTAGGAAACACAGGACGATGGGTATGGCCTGCAATAAGCATTTGATCTTCAGCTTTTACCCAATCTATGATCTTTTTTTCAACTTCTACTTGTTTTTTAAAGTTCTGCGCTGGGCTTGTTGGATCTCTAACACCAAGTAGCTGAAGATGCCTCCAGATGTGCCCAACTAAAAATCTGCTAAGCCACCAAAAACTGTCACTTAATAGGTCTCCCTGATGCCCGTGGACAAGAAATATTTTATTGTTTGTAACAGAATGCCGCAGAACCAATCCCTCATGTACTTCGATATTCTTAAACAACAATTTATCCTTCTTTTCTCTCTCATCATAATATTGGTAGAGGGTATTTTCAACTTTTTTTTTGTTTTTTCTCTCTATGTCATGATTTCCCCAAATGAGATAGAGTCGCTTTTCTTCATGGAATTCACTCATCAGCCAAAACAAGTCACTGTGTTGTTGACGTATAACCTCAAATTTTTTATTCTCCCAAAGCTCATCCCCATCTCCGATTTCGATGTACGTAAAACCATTTTTATAGTAGTGGTCCAATGCATGAAAAAGTAGACTTTGATTATCAGCGAAATCATCTGCCCAGCTGTTATCGCCTCTGTGGCAGTCGCTGAAAAAAATGAATTTGGACGAATCGTCAAAGACAATTTCCTTGCTTGACTCAAATACTTCAGTCAGGCGATCGCTTGTTGACATAATTTAACCTTTTGAAATAATCAGCATAAAGAAGATGCCTATTTTTCAGTTACCTTCGAGGGGACTAATTTTCCCAATAACCCCATAAACCAATCAGTTGCATATCCTGCCAAGAAGCATGTTATTATGGAAAACGAGCTAGGATAAATAGAGGTTTCACCTTTAGCGAGATTGGTAAGTTCTGAGATATTCATGGTTTGATTCAACGAAGGCTGACCTATAGTTATATTAATTAATCCTGCCTGAATCAGAAGTATCGCTATAAATCCAAAAACAAAGCTAACGAATGGCAGTACAAGATACCATAACTTTTTGTAATGAGATATCATGCTATCCTCTCTGTAATCATTTATAATTCCGACAAGAATTTGAACTGAAGCTCCAATTACAGCCACCAAAGAAGCCCAAAGAGGTACCCCTAAACCTATAGTAGCATTACTCATACTATTTAAGAAATAAAAAGATATAATCCCTGCAGAAATTGCTGTTGCTATTGGAATTAAGCCCCACACCGATACAAAATATGTAATTTTTCTCCAAGGGGGTAACTCATGTATTATTTCATTTAGCCCTTTTTTAATATCAATTAGATGTTTTTCTGTTTTTGTAAAATTCTTTGCCGCAAACTCTTCAACTGCTGACTTTAAATCACATAACGCTGAACTTATTTTGCTTAATTCACCACCTTGTTTCTGTGTAATAAAAATTTGATTTTCAAGTGAACGTATTTGTAGCTTTAACTCTTCTTCTTTCCATACCAATTTTTCCTCCTCTAGCTTTGTTTCTTCCACCATGTGAATCATCTCATGTTTTAAAAACTTTCTTGATAGTATATATATTTGATGCTACCAAAGGACTGTGTGTGTAGTCCCAAATGTCTTGGCCTTATATAGGTTCGTTTTGTTTGTAAATTCTTCCATATACATTTAGTTCAACCTCCATCCGTTTAAGAAAGATATTCAATTTACTTCCCTCTGGAA
>JAGFND010000073.1 GCA_021409285.1 Candidatus Methanoperedens sp.
CCGGGGAGCCTGAATGTAAAGCCAGATTCGGCAAGGCCGTGCGCAATCATCAGCGGTCCGTAGCTCTTTCTTTTTGAAAGTGTATTACATTTAGAAAATCTTATCAGTATTCAATAAAATCTGGCGATGAAGACACGCCAGGCTACATCGATTATGTGCCTGATGCGGAGAACGTGGACATCGAACAATACACAAGAGACATATTGAAGGATGTGTAGAAGTGGCGGTCTGGTGTATAAAGATATTATTAATAAAATATTTTATATTTATATAAAATTTAATATATCCATATATTTAAGGATAGCTTACTCTATTCAAACAATACAGTTATTCTAACACTTCTTATTCAATCGCTCTATATCAAATAAGCAATTGAAGAAATATTTTCTATTATTCCATGTTGTAATCTCGTTAAAGCTGCTGCAAGTATCGCTATGCAGCACTCAGTTACATGAAGGTCTATATTTTTAAAGCCTTTTCCATTTATATGTGTCTCCAGTCCAAGATAGTCTTTCATATGGCTGTTGATTCCCTCGCTGCAATTCCTCCTGTGATAAACATCAAGAACCCCATCAGGACACTCTTCAAATTCCTGAATATGAGCATTTCTGAAATGCATCGCTACAGGTTCATAGATTTCTTCTTTGACAAGACATTGCATCATATATTGCCATATTAAATGGTGGATATAAAAAATGGTTAATAGAGAACAGGGAACTTACCATGTTAGAACCGATTATCGAGAGGAAGATTTTAAAATCGCAACCAGACTCTGATAAAATAGCTTCAGCAGAATATATACTCAAGAACATATCAAATCCAGAAGTTGTATTGCTGGATGTGAGATCGCCAGAGGAATATACAGGTGAAAAAGTCAGAGGTAAGCGAGGAGGACATATACCTGGTGCGTTCAACATTGAATGGAAAAAAAGCAGTTAATTCCAGTTTTTCCGTAACGGAAAAACTGGCAGCCAAAACTTTAAGCATATTGGGGTTTATCAATAGCGTTATATGGCGTTAAACCATGTTATAACATTTAAGAATCAAATACGGTATAATGTTTTACCGTTATTAACGTCTGTTTTATCCGATAGATGAGTATCCTGATCAAATAAAATGAACCATAAAATCCTTATATTGTTCTTTTTACTGGCTTTTATCCAGGTCACACATGCACTGGAAGATGGAGTGATAGTTCCGCTTGTTGCTGATATGAGCATGGACGACGGGGATAAAGGTCTGCTTCTTTACGCAAGAGTGATCGTCACAAATGGCACAGGTCATGTTTTTGTGGATACAAGCCCCTATACACAGGTCGATCTTCAGGGGTCTGCAAGACTTGCTGCCACCGTTGCATCGGATGTCATGGGGGTAGACCAGAGGTCACATGATTTTTATTACATTATTGATATTACATCTCCCATAATCGGCGGTCCTTCGGCGGGCGGTGCATTGACCGTGGCGACGATCGCAGCAATGAACAACTGGACATTAACCCCCGGGGTGGTAATGACAGGAATGATCAACCCTGATGAATCCATCGGGCCAGTTGGCGGAATCCCTTATAAGCTCGAAGCTGCAGCTTCCAATAATACAACACTGTTCCTTGTTCCGCAGGGGCAGAGCACGGTAACGGTCAGAAAAAGTGTCACCATAACAAAGGATCCTGTTGTGATCGTGAAGGATAAAGAAGAAACCGTCGATGTGATAGAACTCGGGAAAAAACTCAATGTAACAGTTAAGGAAGTGGAATCAATACAGGAAGCAGTAAGGATATTTACAGGTCATGAACTGATAAGACCAGTTTATGCTGGCACAGTTCTTTCTTCCAGATATCTTGGCTCCCTTGAACCGCTTGCGATCAGGATGAAGAATGAATCAGAAGATAACTATGACAGAATCGCTATTATTGCTACTGATACCCCGGTTCGGCAGCAGGCAAAGGATGCCATTGACCGGGCAAATAAGATGTATGATGATAAAAAATATTATGCTGCAACCTCTTTATATTTCAATTCAATGATCCTTATGCGTATTGTAGAGTGGGAGGACGGTTACAATAAAGCGCAAGATAAAGAGAAGTACTTTATTGAACTCGGAGAACAAGTTGAAAAGCAGATTAAACTCTCGGAAAACGATCTCGACACTTTCAAATCATATGGGATAAGCGATGTTGGCGCTGTTGGTGCGGCTGAATCCAGAATAACTGCAGCAAGAGTAAAGCTTGAAGATGCAAAAAAGATGAATGATTCTGAGGGAAGGATATCGGCGCTTGCTTTTGCAAATGAAAGAGCACGCACTGCCCAGTGGTGGCTTACGCTTGCCAATTTAGATGAAGATGTAATAAAAGTGGTTCCCGAAGACATATTAAAAGACCGTGCAGGGTGGTATTTAAGCCAGGCACAATCGATAAATACGTATATGGCGACGCTATTTACTGAAAGCGGGGAACATGCTGCGATCGCCAGCGGCGCAAGTGAGGATATCAGCATCGCCCAAAAGGAGATGCAACGTGGATATTATTCAGGGGCAATCTTTGATTCGCTCCAGGTCTCAGTCAAATCGAGTACAATGATCGGATTCTTGGGGGTGCCTGAGGCGTCAAAAAAGATAAATATGAGTGCTGAAGCAGCAAAAACCGCTATCAATGAGGCAAGACTTGCAGGCATCGAACCAACACTTGCGGTGAGCGCTTATGAATATGCAGAGATTATGTCAGACCCATTTGAAAAAATTAACCAGTATACTTATTCTAAAATGGTTGCAAAAACACTCATAGTGCTGAATTCCCATTCCGTGGTCTCAGATAAAACACCGATAAAGCCCAAGCTTACTCCTTTTGTCTCTGAGATGCCATCTTCCGCAGCCACTGAAATCCCAATCGAAAAGAAAACACCTGGTTTTTCATGGATTCCTGCTATCGCAATCTTATTCCTGGTGCGGCTTATAAACAAATATCACTGAAGTTCCAATAATATGACACGAAATATCTATTTTTCAGTGTGTGGAGAAGGGTATGGTCATTCAAGCAGAGACCTTGCTATCGCAAAGGCACTTTCAGAAAATGGTTGCGAGATATTGATGGGAGGTTATGGATATGTTTTTGACCGTCTGAGCAGAAGTTTCAAATCTGTGAAGATCCAGAGGGAGTTCGAGATGGTGGGAAATGGTGGGTCATTTGACCTTAAAGCTACGATTTTACGCAGCAAGAAAACAGCATTCCAATTCTCAAAGTTGATTTCTGAAGAAAAAAAAATCATGCAAGAATTCAATGCGACATGCGTTGTCGCAGATGGAAGATCTGCTGCTGTCTTTGCGGCTTTTTCTCTCGGAATTCCCTGCGTCATAATATCCAATCAGACAAGTCTTGAACCATTTTTCAAAGAGAGCAGCTTTTTCGTACGCCTTCTCGGGAAACCTGTGGAAATGACGCTAAAAACTATTACGGCGCTTGCAGAAAACACGATCATTCCTGATTTTTCGCCTCCTGATACCGTATGTATAAAATCACTGAGCAACAGCCCGCATATCATGAAAAAACAGAGTTTTGTGGGACCTGTGGTCTCTATTGATCGAGATTCAAAAAATGATGTTCCAATGAATATGAAAACTCCTTTTGTTCTCACTCTTCTTGGAGGGCATTCATACAGACTCCCGATATTTGACAACATTTTAAAGATCGCAAACAGGTTCCCGGAAATGAACTTTTTGATATTCACCATATTCAAAAGCGATACGGTGCCGGAAAATGTCAGGATAATGGAATTTGCCGAGGATATTTCTTCATATATGAAAGCTGCAGAAATTATCATAACACAGGCAGGGCATAGTACTGCCATGGAAATCATGACGCTTGGAAAAGCGTCTCTTCTCATTCCTGATCAGGGGCAGACGGAACAGGAAAGCAATTCAGAAAGGATGAAAGAACTTGGCGTGTGTGAAACGATCCAATATTCTTCTCTTTCCGCGGACTTGCTTTCAGCTAAGATTGAGGCATTACTGAGTGATGAAAGATACAAAGAAAAAGCGATGTATTATTCTGAAATGGCAAGAAAGATGAACGGTCCCGTAAAGGCTGCCGGCATAATTATGGATCTGTCTGAAAGAATACAATATTATTAGGGGATCATGAACATTCTTGAATATTTCGAATCTCTTGATAAAACGATCTTTCTTGATATTAACCATAACATGGCAAATCCTTTATTTGACTTTGTTTTTCCTCCGTTGAGATATCTTACGTATATTTTCTGGCTTTCTCTGATAATTTATTTCTTAACTCGCAACGAAAAAAAATTGGCATTGCTCATGACTGTCGGGATCATAGGTGGAATGGTTTTCACATATCCTCTGAAACTGCTTATTGACAGGACAAGACCTTATGATCAAATAGAATCCACAAGGCTGCTGACGCCATCTGAAACTGATCCATCTTTCCCATCAGGGCATACCGAATTGAGTTTTCTTGCATCGACAGTAGTGTCAAGGTTCCATCCAGGATACAGCAAGTACCTTTATGCATTTTCATTCATCGTAGCCTTGAGCAGGATATATGTGGGTGTGCATTTCCCTGCTGATACGATAGCAGGGCTAATAGTCGGAGTGATCATAGGAAAGCTTGTGATAATGCTTGCATGGCGGAAGAAAGATATTTTATGGCCGGATAAGGAAGAAACATCGTAACTCCCGGAAAGCTGCAGAACATTCAGGATATCACCAGATCACCAACTATTTATATCAAGTAAACTTGAGTGAAATCAAGTTTAATTGATTTGGTGAAGTAAATGCATATCTCTGATGGGATCCTGGAGACTCAATGGATATTATTCTGGTTTTTGATATCTGCAATATTCATTGCTGTCGGCCTTCGAATAATTAATAAGAGAATCAGGGATGAAACTGCCTACCTTCCACGAATCTCATTGATAGGCGCAGTGGTTTTTGTGATCTCAGTATGGCACATACCTGTTCCGGTCACTGGTTCATCATCCCATCCTGTTGGCACGCCGCTGGCTGCTATTATTATTGGGCCGTTCCCGGCAGTTGTGATAAGTGCCATCTCCCTGTTCTTCCAGGCATTCATAGGTCACGGTGGGCTCACAACAATTGGCGCGAACACTTTTTCAATGGGGGTTATGGGAGCATTCACTGGATACATTGTTTACAGGTTATTGAAAAACATAACTCCACTATGGTTTTGTGCAGGAATGGCAGGATTTGCAGGAAGCATCATAACATATATCACTACCGCCCTTCAACTTGCCCTTTCCCTGAACTCCCAAAATGTAATTAAGTACTGGGAACTTTATTCATTTGGTTTTATTCCCACACAAATGCCTCTGGCATTTGCAGAATTCGCATTCACCGCATATGTTGTAAAATATATCAGTAATATACGAAATGAAATAATCGATGCAGAGAGTATGGACAGGTTTACAATTACCGCTTTGGTATTAATGGTCTTTATCGTCTCTATTATCATTACTGGAGTATATACTGGTAAAGGGGATCTATCCGGCATTGATGGGACAATAGAAGCTCTGGCATCTCCAGGTTTAAACCCGGATGGGATTGGAGTAAGATTGATGGCCCGATTTGGTGAGCCGCTTGGTTTTGCTTTTGTGGGAATAGCAGGTGGCTTGATCACAGGATATTACTGGACTGGATTCAGGAGGGAAACCTGATGCTTGAATGGCTGCCGCGCGACCCGTTAAATGGCATCGTCATTTCGGTCACTTTTTTTTGTTCTCTTATAATTGGAAGATACCTCAAGCACCGATCCGGCGGCAAAAAGATCGATCCGGGAGTAAAGTTCCTCCTGACATTTCTCCTTGTCATTTCTGTTACTATGATGAAACACTGGTATTTCCCGATGATCCTGTCTGCATTCTGTCTTATCATTGCATCAAAAGAAAAGATACTTCGCTATTATTCAAGAAATCTCATTTATCCGGTGATATTTTCATTTTTTATCCTTGCGATCCAGACTGTTTCAACGAGCAGCATATCTTATATCATATTTGCGAAAGTTCTGGCTTCATCCTCAATCATGATATTTCTTGTTCTGACAACTCCAAGGTATGATATTCTTGAAAGCATGAGCAGATTAAGGATTCCTCAAACTATTATCGAAATATCCTCTTTTATGGAAAGGTATGTCAGGACTTTTTCAGATGAGGGAAAAACACGAAAGGCAGCAGCAGAATCAAGATGCGGGTTCAGGAAAAACCAGAGCTTCCTGCATAAGATTAAAAATCTTTCATTTATAGGCGGCATACTTATTATCAGTGCATTTGACCGGAGCGATGAAGTTTACAGGGCAATGATCTCGCGCGCCTGGAGGCCGCATATCCAGGATCAGTATCGCTTGCCACTATCCATGAGCGATAAAGTTGCAGGGATAATACTATCGTCAGGAATAATCGGACTATCAGTTATCGACAGGTTCTTATGAGTAAAATGAATGCGATAAGAACAAGCGGGCTTCACTATATCTATGCGGACGGAACAGTTGCTTTGTCTGATGTGGATTTCGAGGTAAAACATGGTGAGAAGATCGCGGTTCTTGGCCCAAACGGAAGTGGAAAGTCAACCCTATTTTATCATTTTAATGGTTTGATCAAACCTTCACGCGGGGAAGTACAGATATTTGATGAAAGGATATCAAAAAATAATATCGACGACATCAGAAAAAGGGTTGGTCTGGTATTCCAGAATGCTGATAGCCAGTTATTTTGTCATACCGTGCTTGAAGATATCTCTTTTGGCCCAAGAAATATTGGACTGGATCAGGGAAAGATAGAAAACAGGGTCGAATGGGCGCTTCGCAGATTCAACCTCGAACAATTCGCCCGGAAAAATCCCGCAAATTTAAGTGCGGGACAGAAAAAAAGAGTTGCTATCGCCGGAGTTGTGGCAATGGAGCCGGATGTCCTGGTACTTGATGAACCCACAACAGGCCTTGATGCAGGCGGGATCACAGACACCATGGAACTTCTCGATGAATTGAACAATGAAGGCAAGACAATTATTATGTCAACTCATGATTCGGATCTCGCAGCAGGCTGGGCAGACAGGATCTATGTCCTGAATAAAGGAAAGGTTTTTGGATCAGGCATCCCCGGTCACATCTTTGCCAATGAGAAATTGATAACTGAAGCTGGATTGAAGCATCCGGTCATCGTTTCGACATTCAGGGAGTTCAAGGCGCGTGGCATATCAAAAGGAGAATTGCCGCTATCAGTCCTTGATCTCATGGAATCTCTTGATACAAAAATAATGAATATTCGATGCGCAATAGCAAGCTGCGACATCCAGGCGGGTGATGATGTCAGCATCAGGATGAAAGATGGGATGCTTGTTGCGGAAAAATGTCCAGGAAACGTTATCGGAAAAGCAGTATCTGATGGAAAAAAAGGAGAAGATATCGCAGTAAAAGATGTTTGCGGTGATCTTGTTGCGCTAACAGGTCAAATCACTATCATAAGAGTGCCCGGGATAATCGAAGGAGGTTCAAGGGCAGTACATATGGAGAAAGTCCAGGGAATACTTGAGAAAAATAAAGGCCGGAAAATCGGGGCAATGGGCACATCGGCAAAAGTATTGACAGGCAAAATGGGCATCAGATGCGATTTTGAATTCGATGTTGCACAATCGGGAATACTTGCAGCACTTCGAGGCTTTGATGTGATCATTTTTGTTTCGGGGAGAATGGCTGACAGAGTTCTTGAAAAAGTGAAAGGAAGAAACATCAAGCACACAAGCTTTGTGCTATAATTATACCCGATAAAGTACAACTTACTATTCAGGAGAGTGCTGTATTGTTCCGGCCTGTAAGAATGAATAAACTATTTGCCGCTGTCATAAAAGACGATATCGGCAAAGTCATTTCTGCGCTGGCTGATACTGGAGTTTGTCATTTCATAGAAAGACCGGGATCAGGTCTGGAATTATCCAGACATAAAGCTCTCATAGCCATGGTCGAGCGACGTGTTGACGAGGTTCTTTTCAATCTTCCAGGAATTGAAGCTGAAATAATAGAGATCGAAATAGCAAATGATGTCGATATGACGCTTTGCGAACTTGCAGAAGATGTCGCAACATGTGTGGAAAAAGAAACATGCAAATTCATAGATATAAAGAAGAAACTGCGCTATTTGAAGTCTGTATATTCCATACTTGAATTCTGCAATGAGACAACACAAACGTATACTTTTGAGGCATGGGTACCCGAAAGAAAACAGGAATTAATAAATGCAACCATAGATGAGGCTTCAAATGGTGCTAATGTTGTGTATTTTTCATCCCCGGATTTTGGAGAGGTGCCACCATCATTGCTTTCTAATCCCGGGACGATGAAACCTTTTGAAGTCCTGGTTAAAATGTATGGCCTGCCTTCTTATTACGAAATCGATCCCACATCGATATTATTTGTCACTTTTCCCCTGATATTCGGGATAATGTACGGAGATGTGGCTCACGGTATATTATTATTTTTATTGAGTATCGCACTTTTCAAATCTGAAAAAAAAGTCAGAAAGGGGCTGACGTTGAGAGATTTTTCACCTATATTGATGATGTGCGCGATTTTTTCAATGTTTTTCGGTTTCATGTATGGGGAATTCTCAGGCATCAAGTTCCCGCCGCTCTGGCTGTCCCCGGATGAAAATATAGCATATTTCTTGATCCTGTCCCTATGGACAGGAGTACTGCATCTTGTTCTGGGTTTGATCATGAATGCCATAAACCTTTTTAAGAACAAGAAATTCATGAGAGCATTATTCCAGATGCAGTGGATCATTTTCTCAGCATCGAGCTTTTTTTTCTATGTAAATTTTTTTTATCTGGAATCCAATGAAAAAATCCGGTCATTCCTGTTCCTTTTAATTCTTCCCGGAATATGCATGGTGACAGGTGGCATACTCATAAATTCGATCGAGAGAAAAGGAGCTTTGCGGGGGATTATGGTCCCGGTATATCTGGGTCTTGAATATGCCGTGCATCTTATGTCATATATGCGGCTCATAATAATGGCACTGGCACATTCCACCATCAGTGCCACGATCGTCGCATTAGGCAGAAACTCAGCGATTTCGCTGATCATAGCAGGATTGATCACTTTTTTCCTGATAATCCTCGTGGAGACGTTCCTGGTATTCATCCAGACATTACGGCTTCACTGGGTGGAATGGTTTTATCTCTTCTATAAAGGAAAAGGGACGGAATTCAGGCCCTTCAAATTAGCGTGATGGTTGCAGTTTAATCACAACCTATTTTATGCTATCTGACCTCTAATATCGTATGGCAGACCTGATAATAAAAGGCGGCCGCATAATCACTATGAACGGCACCGAAATAGAAGATGGTGCAGTGGTCATAGAGAATGGTTTGATCACCTTTGCAGGAAAAGATACCTGCGAAAAAGCTGAAAAGATCATAGATGCAAGAGGCTGCGCCGTCATGCCTGGTCTTATTAACTCCCATACGCATCTTCCTATGACGCTTTTTCGAGGCCATGCAGACGATCTTGCCCATCCGGGATGGACAAAGAAGATCCAAAAGGCTGAGATGGAACTGACACCAATTGACGTGAGAGCAGGTGCTGCTCTTGGCGTGCTTGAGATGATAAAGTCCGGAACCACAACTTTTGCTGATATGTACATCCATATGGATGAAGTTGCACAGGTCGTTCAAAAAACAGGGATCAGGGCTGCTCTTGGATACGGGATGATAGAAGAATTGAATGAGGATGCACGGACCAAGTTGAAAAACAGGATCGATTTTAACAAAAAATGGATGGGGAAAGCTGGAGGCAGAATAACGACTATGTTTGCACCACACTCTGCAGCATCGTGTTCCCGCGAATTACTTATAAAAATCAAAGAGGCTGCAGCACTGGACGGGATGAGGATCCATATTCATGTTCTTGAGACCGAAGATGAATTGAATGAAATGAAGAAGCGCTATGGCATGTGCTCTATCAATCTCTTAAAAGAAATCGGTTTCCTGGGTAAGAATGTTCTTGCTGCCCATTGCATCTGGTTATCAGATGATGATATAAATATACTGAAGAACAGGAAGGTGAATGCAGTCCATTGTCCATCGAGCAATATGACGCTTGGCGCCGGGATAGCGCCTGTCCCGAAGATGCTTGACAAAGGCATTAATGTGGCTCTTGGAACGGACAGCGCTGCGTCAGGCGGCGGCCTTGATATGTGGAAAGAAATGAGGACTGCTTCATATCTGCATAAGTTGAAAGATCCGAAAGCGATGCCTGCATCCTGTGTGATCGAAATGGCAACAAAAAATGGTGCGCAGGCACTGGGGGTTAACGCAGGTGTCATTCGCGCCGGATGTTTTGCGGATATTATCATTGTTGATATCAAGAAACCGGAGTTCGTGTCTTTGAACCCTGTCTCAGCACTTGTTCATGGCGCTTCGGGATGCGATGTGAAAACCACAATAGTTAATGGAAAAATATTGATGGAGGATCATAAAACTATTTTTCAGGAGGGAAAAATAATTGAAGATGCGATGGATGCTATTTCGAGGATATTTGATAGAAGCGTATAAAAAGCAGCGAGCACGCCTCGGGTCGCCGTCCCTTCCATTGCACAGTGGTCCACAAACTCGCCTCCGCCCCGCGATCCCATGAGCGATAGTTGTCCACGGCTGGTTTGCTCCCTTCCGGGCCTGACCGTTTTCCGCAATTAAGATACAGAAACCTTCCTTAAGGAAAGCCCCTGCACCAACGCCAGCCCCACAGGACGGGGTTTCACAGTAGAACCCATGGGTTGTGCAACAGTCAAAACTTCTTCCTCTGGCTTCGCCCCCCGCTATCGACGGTTTCGGGTTACAGATAACGCCGAGTTACCCGGGCTAGCCCGCCAGCGTTTAATTTGTTCTTGCATGCAATAAAGTTATCTCAACATGCGACAATTTCAGGAGGTGAATATTATGGAAGAATTAGTGGGATTTGCAGCAAGCAATCATAAAGCAAGTAAGATCCTTGCCGTACTGGATTCAAAAGGTCCTCTTAATAGAAGCACTATTGCAAAAACGATCCGTATAGTCGGAGCTGATAAGAGCCTTGATGAACTTGTGGAGAAGAAACTGATCGTCCTGGATGGTGAAAAATATTGCCTCACCGATATGGGAAAAGAGGTAACCCATAAATTGCGCGGCGTGTAGGACTGATATCTGAGGAAGAAGAGAAGTCATACTGCACTTTTAGGAGAAATGACCCATCTCTTCCCAGACAAATTGTGCTGCCTTCGGTACCTATTTAGTTCCTGACTTACATAAATATTTCGAAATCAGAGTTTCCCATCCTCTTTCATAGCTCTTAGCAATTCAAGCACAGAATATCCTGCTCTTGTAACACCCATGCTCCTGTTATCGGTATCAGTACCAACAAGATACAGGTTAGGGATAGGGGAACGTGGTCCTGCAAAAAATCCGTTTATTGTGACAGCAGCTTTTTCTGGTATCGTCACCTGCAAATGGGTCATTTCGATCCTGTTCTCGATCCCGGGGACAGCTCTTATGATCAGGTCAAATGCTTTCTTCTTCTCATCCTCGATGTTTCTGTCTTCATTGATAACGAATGTGAATCCGACTAATTGCTTGCCTTTCGGAGCTATGCATGGGTCATAATTACTGATAGGCATCGCCCAGTAAGCGCCTCCTTTGAACCATACTTCAGAGCCTGTATAATCAAATTCTTTCATTTTTTCAGATAATCCAAGCCAGATAGTAAGACTCAGTGTCTGGTCGATGCGTGAAAGTTTTTCAGTGTAATCAGATGGAAGTGATATAAGTGATGGAAGGCTTTTAACAAAACCTGAATAGATAATATTTTCCGCAAAATACGAATCCGTTTCAGTGGCCACACCGCTCGCCTTTTCTTCCGATGTAAGGATTTTCTTGACACTTTCATTGGTTTTGATCATGACATTCCCTGGCATTGAAAATAGAACTGCATTTAAGAGGGTTTTCAAACCTCCGCGCGGATATGCCTGTGCATAGGAAACCTTATTCGTTGCAAGCCTGCTAAATGAAGATAATATTGTCATCAACTGATATTTCGAAATCCTGTCAGTGATTAATGACGCATAGGAGGTATCATCCTGCCGTTCTTCCTCGAAAATATTCTCAGAAACGCTATCCCGGGCAAAACTGCTTCCATAAAGTACACGGTTTACTGATGTTTCTTTCATGGATTTCCCGGAGAGAAAAGGGGCAATCGCATCAACAAAATCCAGGGCATCTTTTGAAAGGCCTTTTGGCAGGAAATCGTAAACCGATTTATCTTCGATCATGCCGAATGCCTTTAACGTCAGAGCTTTGGTCAGCGTTTGCGAGAGAAGAAACCTGTCTTTTCTGGGTAGCACATCAAAAGTAGCGAACTCTTTCAGATTTGATGGGATCTTTGTAAGACCATGCTCCGTACGAACGTAATAATGCCCATAATCCACAAAAACAGGCATATAGGTAAAGTATTCATCCATCAGACGTCGAAGAGGCCCTTCCTTTAGATGCGTTATCGCATGGGGGCCGGTATCCACCTGAAAACCATCGACCATGTAACTGTTGCAATTACCTCCCACTATTCTTTCTTTTTCAAGGACAAGTACACTCTTGCCATGCCTGGAAAGTGTAAGTGCCGACAGAAGGCCGCTTATGCCTCCGCCAACAATAATCACATCATAATCTGACATCATACATCAAATGGTTATTTTCGTATTAAGAATCTTGCTATAGATTTTATTTCCAATTTTATGAAGCCTTCGGAAAATGCCCCGCATTACCTGTATTACAATGACATACAATGGTGCCACGCTTCCATCTGAGCTTGTTTTTCCTTCCCTGATGGCAGACAGGACAGATCCTTCAAAGGGCCGGGCGTCTATTTCGGTAAATCCTGAACCTATAGTTGAAAGTACGTGGGAATCGCTCCCTCCAACTTCGGGTTTGCCAAGTATTTTTGCCATTTCTTTTGCTTTATCATTCTCTCCGAACAGGCATCTTGAATTGAATGTCTCGATGGAGGAATTTTTTTTTTTACTCCGAGAATA
>JAGFND010000074.1 GCA_021409285.1 Candidatus Methanoperedens sp.
AGAGAGCGTGCCAGGAAAAGTATGATGAACTCCGACTCATCTTCATAGATCGCCTTTGCATATGGGAACTTCTCTAATGAATAAGGCTCATTATTTACAGTAAAGAATTTCTCCGAGAAGTATGCAGAGTCTTTCTGGATTCGGGCGTATTCCTGGATCTGCTCCTTTGTCAGGTTATTCGGGTCAATCGTCATTCTTGTCCCCTTCACTTTGCTCCTGCTCTTTGTGGGTCTGGACAACTCTTGCTGTAACATCTATCGCATTCACTTTCTTTATCGGAGTCCAGAGAAGCTCAAGCTCAATCGGGATCCTGTGGGGGTCTTCTGTCCGTGATGGCGGGACCAGCAGCCCGAAATCTTTGAGTTTCTGCTGGATCCTTGCATCAAAAGTGGTGATCTTGTCAAGCAGGAAGTGGGCTTTAAATGCCACGATCTTTCCCGTTTCTGGGTCATGGATCGCGCTCTTGAAATCCGCTTCTATCGCTTTGTTGTGCATCAGGTTCCTCGTTATCATCTGGACCGCAATGTAGCGAAGTTCATTCATCAGTATATGCGACGGTTCCCAGTTCAGTTTCAACATAAACGATTCGGCAAGATCATCGACGAAATGAGATATTTCAGGTCTGTTGCCCGGGCTTTCTTCCTATGTTGGGATTGGAATGTTTGAGACATTTCGTGTTGCCTGGCATCGCCTCGTTGAAGCAAATATCACCGTTCACCTTCCGATCGCAGATCAGCGTGGAAAAACAATACATCTTCCCTTTCGATTCCCTTGCAGTTAATTCGAGTAAAGGCTCGCCCTCCCGATCTGAGATTACTACACCGCTGAGTTCCGGATATATCTCGAAATAAACCAGTTTTTCAACTTTTGAAGGTTCGACATTGTCCCCCAGTTGTGGCATCGGGCCTTCTCCAGGAGATCTAAGCGATATATGCTCATGCATCGGGCTGTGTAACCATCCGAGCACCATATCAGGTTTCAGCTTCATCTTCTGGGCGATGCGCTCTTCATCAGCTTTCTTTAGGTGCCCTGTTGCCGCATACTGCATCAGGTAAACTTGTACCTTATCCGTTAGCGGAATGCCGAACATCTGTCTCACTATGAAAGCAAATAAGAGCAGCACAGAAACAGCAGATGTAAAGGAACAACGCAACAAGGCTACCATATGCGCTACAGTGAGTCCGTGGCTGAAGAAAAGGCTCGAAAGAATGGTTGATGGCAAAGAGTTCTCATCAGTGAGCGATATCGTCAGTCTGGCATGTCATGAGTTCCTGATCAGACACTTCCCTGATCAAGATGAGCGGCCTGTACGTGAAAGTGAAAAGAAGAAATAAATAGAGCGAGCGTGGATGGACACAGGGAGCAGGTGCCCATCTGTTTAGCTTTTGCGAATAATCAGTCTCCCTAATAAGCACGATTGGTATATAAGATTAATAATTCCAAGTTGCTGCAATTCAAGAGCACGCTTGATTTTATCTTGATGCTCCCTGTAAGTTTACACAGATAGTTATATGTCTTATCAATTGAAAGATTATGGGTATGAAATTATTAAAGATACCGACCGGTATAAAAACATTCGATTTGAATATAAACGAAGGTTTTCCAGCAGGTTCGGTCATCCTCCTTCTCGAGGATGTTGGCGCGGGCGGGCGTGAGTTCCTCTATTCCTCTATTTATAATATCACCATGGCGAAAAAGAATCAAGATGATCTTGATAAGATGAAAAGGAATCAAAAAGATCCTGTTGATGAGCAGATCAGGACTGCGATTATGCTCCCGAATAAAATCTGCTATGTTTCGATATCAAAATCCAGGGAAGATATCTTAACAGAAAACGCCTATGCTTTCCATAAAGGTTATTATGAAGCTGTTAAAGACGGCATGGTCTTTAAAGAGCTTTCAAATATTTATTTCCGTCATAGTATCGCCCAGAACCTCTGGTCGGAAAAAAAAGGGATGCTGGGATTTGATTCCATTTCTGATAAAAACATTCTTGAAGAGCTGTCAGAATTCATGAATGAGAATGCAGAGGGTAACATAGTAATCATTGATTCACTCACCGATCTTCTGGTCAATCAAATCGAATACCTTAACAGGACAGATTTTATAATGTTCTTAAAAGGAATGGTGAATATTTCAAAGACATGGAACGGCCTTATCTATTTGATACTCAGCGCTAATATACTTGAAAAACAGATGCAGGAGATTATCAATGATGTTGTTGACGGGGTGCTGGTTTTTGAATGGTTTGACAAAGGTTCGGTAAAGATGCGGCGAAACCTTTATATATCAAAATTCAGAGGACTTATACCGCAGCTTGAACAGAATAAGATCGCAAAATTTGAAACAAGGATTACATACGATGGGGGATTCGAAGTATCCAATGTCAGAAAGATCATTTGATAAATATTCAAAAGAACGGATATCATCGGGCGTGAATGGTCTTGATGAAATGCTGGGGGGAGGCTTTCCACAGGGTCACATTATAGTGGCCATAGGAGGTTCAGGTACCGGTAAGACCACACTTGCGCTGCATTATATCCTTGATGGATTAATAAAAGGAGAATCTGGCCTTTATATTAGCATAGAGGAAGAGAAAGAGTCATTAATAAGCGCTGCAAATGCTTATGGCTGGGACATTGAGAACTATATAAGTGATCATAAACTGGCTATACTCAAACTCGATCTTTCGGATGTAAAAACAACCGCTCGACGTGTTAAAAGTGAACTTCCTGAACTTATAAGATCATTCGGGGCAAAAAGGTTAGTAATAGACTCTATTACGCTTTTTTCCATGATGTTCGATGACGCAATAGAAAGGCGAATAAGAATATTCGGGTTGAATAGCGCGATAAAAAAAGCCGGAATTACAGCATTGTATACTGCAGAAGTAAATGTAGATAATCCGTATTATTCAAAGGATGGGATGATAGAGTATTCGGCTGATGGTGTGTTATTCTTACAGCAGAATGAGAGCGAGAAGAACATAAGATTGATAATGAGAGTAATTAAAATGAGGAAGATACAGCATGACAGATTGTATCGGCCATATGATATAACAGGAAAGGGCTTACTGGTCTATCCGAATGAAATGGTATATACTGATTATGGGAAGGATAATGATTCCAGGGAGTGAACATAGTCCGATTTTGAATATATAAGAAAAATCTTTTTTTTTTTGAATAAATAAATTCATATGATTATAATAATAGAATGATGATTATTATAATACTTAGAAATATATATATAGTAATAAGTTGAAAGTATTGTAATAATTACCTAATTATGATGAGGGAGCTGAGATGATGCATATAAACGGAGAGAGAAAAATTAGAAACGAAGAAGCAGTATCACCTGTAATCGGTGTTATCCTGATGGTCGTGATTGTTGTTATAATTGCAGCCATAGTGGCAATATTTGGATTCGGGGTGGGTGGGCCTGTCAAAACGCCAACAGCAAAACTTGATTACGAAACTAAGACCAATGGGACAAATACAAGCTTATGCATTTACAATAATGGTGGAGATTCACTGGTATTATCCGAACTGACTTTGACAGTTAAAAAAGCAGGGCAAAATGGAGAAATAATACTCTCTCCCATGGAAATGGAAGCATGGAATCCACAGCATTATCAATATCTTGAACCGGGTAAGAGGCTGTGTGGAGAGATTAATAATGCGAGCCAGGGAGATATTTTATCATATCAGATCATGCATACGTCTACTGGCCAGGCGGTTTCTGACACTTCAGGCACAGTTGTCCTGGGGGCACCTGATACATCGTCAACCGGGGGTTCAACTGGCGGTTCAACAGCAACAGCAACTGCAACAGGAACAGCAGCAGCACCATATTTAGCTAACATTATTGTTACACCTAACGGACAAGCAATTCCTCCTGGCGGAACTCAACTCTTCAGCGCTGCACCGAAAGATCAATACGGTAATGCTTTTACTGCAGCAGTAACATGGAGCGCAACCGGAAGCGGCTCGATTGATTCTGCAACCGGTTTATTTACGGCAGGTTCCGTAGCAGGCGCATATACAGTAACTGCTGCAAGCGGAAGCATCAGCGGAAGCGCATCCGGAACGGTAAGTACGGCAGCACCATATTTAGCTAACATTATTGTTACGCCTAACGGACAGGCAATTCCTCCTGGCGGAACTCAACTCTTCAGCGCTGCACCGAAAGATCAATACGGTAATGCTATTGCCGCAGCAGTCACATGGAGCGCAACCGGAAGTGGCTCGGTTGATTCTGCAACCGGTTTATTTACGGCAGGTTCCGTAGCAGGCGCATATACAGTAACTGCTGCAAACGGAAGCATCAGTGGAAGTGCATCCGGAATAGTAACACCACTTGTCCTAACAACTATAACTGTATCCCCTGCAACTGCAACAGTTGTTAAGGGAAATACCCAGGCATTTACAGCGGCGCCGAAAGACCAGAACGGTAACTCGATCGCTGCGACAATAACATGGGCAAGCAGCAATACAACTGTGGGAACTATTAGTGCAACAGGAGTATTGACAGCAGTTTCAGCGGGCACTACAACAGTGACCGCATCAAGTGGAACTGTGAACGGAACAGCATCCGTAACGGTAACTTTGCTACCGGCAGCAGCAGTCAGTTTCAATGCACCAGCTGGATCTGGAGGACAAAACACACCCACAACAACCTCAAGTTCCTCGGTAATTGTAGAAGTATGGTTAACTCCTGCATATAGCAATTATACGGTTATTATCAATAATACCAATGCAGGTAATGCAGTACTTAATGGACATTATGAATTAACCGTAAATCTAATTTGTGGGATTAACACGATACCAGTTGTTGTGAAAAGGACTGGATATGCCGACGTTACAACCTCAGTGACTATAACACGTACTTGTGCTGTCACTGTTACACAATCTCCAACTGCCAATTCGGGAGCTTGGACAAATCCGACAAGGGCCTATGCCAGTGATAACAGCTATGCCACGTCTAATGTGGCTAATCGTCAGCACATATTCAGTGGTTACGGGTTTGCTATTCCTTCAGGGGCCACAATAACTCAGGTGAGAGTCAGAGTCGATGCTTATGTTTCCAGCAATGGCAATGATAATCTGAATCTAGCAATAAGTTCAAATAGCGGAGCTGCTTTCACCAATTCTGGTGATATCAACCTTGACACATCAGAATCAACAACCTGGATAGACGTAACCAGTTTGGCTACATGGACTTTTGCAAATATAAACGGTAACCTAATTCAGACCAGAATTACATATATACAAAGCGGATATAGTGCTGACACTGAAAATCTTGACTGGATACCTATAGAAGTCACGTATATACCACCATAGAAGAACTAGCTCTGGCAGCCCGGTTAGGTACACTGAAGTACGGGTTGTGGTAAATTATCACACCCCATAATTTATGAGACATATCCGGCCTCAGGGAGGACGTTATGAATCCTCCCCGGCCACACAAGAGAACGCAAAATACTTTTTTTTAAGAACGTCCTCAGGCTTGCTCCCCAAGTTATCAGAACGCTAAAAAGTTTGCTTAATAAGGGTTGTATCATTAATATTGATATACTTCCTCGTGAATATATCTGCGGAGATGGTTCCATGCAGAAAACAAAAATTATTCTTGATGAAAATGAGATCCCCAAAAAATGGTACAACATACTCCCTGACATGCCGACTCCACTTTCTCCCCCATTACATCCTGTGACGATGGAGCCAATAGGTCCTGAGGACCTCTCACCTCTTTTCCCGATGGAGTTGATAAAGCAGGAATTAAGTCAGGAAAGATTTATTCCAATACCAGATGAAGTCAGGGATATCTATGTCACGTGGCGCCCATCTCCAGTCTATCGGGCGCATCATCTTGAAAAAATGCTTAAAACTCCTGCAAAGATCTATTATAAATACGAAGGCGTAAGCCCTGCTGGAAGCCATAAGCCCAATACAGCAATAGCACAGGCATATTATAATATGAAAGAGGGTATTGAGAGGCTGACAACAGAGACCGGAGCAGGTCAGTGGGGAAGCGCCCTGGCACTTGCAACCAATTATTTCGGTTTGAAATGCACGGTCTACATGGTCAAAATAAGTTTCCAGCAGAAACCATATCGCAGATCATTGATGCATTTATGGGGAGCCGATGTAATTCCATCTCCCAGCAACAAGACGGACTCGGGAAAAAAGATATTGTCAGGCGACCCGAACTCTCCCGGCAGTCTTGGAATTGCGATAAGTGAAGCAATAGAGGATGCAGCGAAACATGATAATGCGCATTATTCCTTAGGAAGTGTGTTGAACCATGTGATGCTACACCAGACCGTTATAGGCCAGGAAGCGAAAGAGCAACTTGCGAAGGTAGATGATTATCCGGATATTATTATCGCAAGTGTGGGAGGAGGCAGCAATTTTTCAGGTATAAGCTTCCCGTTCCTTATGGACAAGCTTGCGGGGAAAAAAGAGGTTGATCTGATCGCTGTGGAACCTACTGCCTGCCCGAGCCTGACCAGAGGAGAGTTCAGGTATGATTTTGGTGACAGTGTGGGTCTTACACCTTTATTAAAGATGTATACGATGGGACATGAATACGTTCCGGCTGCGATCCATGCGGGGGGTCTGCGATATCACGGCGATTCTCCAATCGTGAGCCAGCTTTATGATGATAAAGTGATCGATGCGGTGGCATATGACCAGACAGAAGTATTTGAGGCAGGGATCACTTTTGCGAGGACCGAAGGCATTGTTCCAGCACCGGAATCCTCACATGCGATAAAATGCACAATAGATAAAGCGCTTCTGTGCAAACGAACAGGTGAGAAAAAAACCATTCTCTTTAACTTGAGCGGGCATGGTCATTTTGATATGAGCGCATATGACAGTTATTTTAGTGGAACAATGAAGGATATAATCTGAAATTGTTTTTTAATATTGGGATCATGTTTTTGTCGTCCAGTGGTTAATTTGCTTATCCATGATTATAATAACAATTATAATTATATAAATGTATAGATATATTTATGTAGATAAAGGTCTTATACATATTGGATGTATCATATGTTTAGATGGATAAAGATCGGGATTTCCGAAAATCCAATATTGAAATCAATAATTAATTATAAATCCAATTACTTTAAATTTATAATATTTTTTGGAATATTATTTACAATACTGCAGATTTCCGATCTTACAATTACTCATCAAGCGCTAAAAAATCCTGAAATTAAGGAACTAAATCCTCTTTATAGCCAGGAATGGTTTGTCCCATTTAAATTGACTATGGTTTTAATTATAATGATGTTCATGTATCGGATTCCCGACCAAAACCGAAGATTAGCCATTGGAACAATGGTTGGAATGCTATATATATATGTTTTTATTAATATTAATAATCTTTATTTCCTTATGAAATAATAAAGGAATTCTCTTTATGCGAACTAAAGTAATATTTCCTCTTCTTTTTTCCAGGCAGGGTCAACTATGCAAAGAAAAATTAAATCATTTTTACCGGTGTTTTGAATAAATTGTAAGGAATTCGGTGGAATATAAATAGCATGGCCTTTATGGACTTGTCTGGTTTCGTCGTCGATGCCCATTATTCCTTCCCCCTCAAGGATGTAATATACCTCGGAGTTCTTTAATTTATGAAACCTGGACGTTTTACCAGGCTTAACGATTGCATGAGCCAGACTATAGCGAATAGCCATATCTGCTTTATCCGGATGCAAAAGTTCCCGAAGGATTGAATTGTCTCCAGCAATGAACTCTTCACAATCATTCAGATCTTTAATAAACATAAACTGAACATTGATTTCTATCGAATTAAAGTTTTCTTAGATTGCTAAGAGGACCGACTGTATTTACAATTACGATTAGGACAGGGGCGGTCAAACTCATAGAAAGCACCAGGTATTATCCCATTGTTCTGGCATTTTGGCTTGCTTTGACATTCTGGTGGTACTCCCTCTTGTGGTGCTCGTATTGGTTCTCCTATAAACGGTCTATTACATTTGGGACAACTGCTCGCATTGTTAAAACTCACATTTCCGCAGTGCTTACAACTTTTTGACATATATATACTTAATCTTATTATGCTAATAATAAGCATATAAATTTAACTATGCAACAAATTGGATAACTCTGAAAAAAGAGGTAGCTTTATAATTCAAAAAGCTAATTTGATTTCTTCTATGGAGTTTGAAAAACAGAGGATCTGGTTGATAGAAGAACTGCGGCAGCATGGCATAAGCAAACGCGTCCTCGATGCAATGAAAAGCGTTCCAAGGCATTTATTCGTCCCGGAGAGAGAACAGCAATATGCATATGCGGATTATCCTTTGTCCATAGGGATGGGGCAGACCATCTCTGCACCTCACATGGTGGCAATAATGTGCGATCTGCTTGATATCCAGGATGGGATGAACATTCTTGAAATTGGTGCAGGTTCAGGATATCATGCCGCGGTTATGGCCGTCCTTGCAGGCAGCGGCCATGTGTATGCAGTTGAGATCGTTGAATCCCTGGCATCGTTAGCCCGTGAGAACCTGAAAAACGCCGGAATAACAAATGTAACTGTGGTCGTTGAGGACGGTTCCGTCGGCCTTCCAGGTTCTGCCCCTTATGACCGGATAAGTGTCGCCTGTGCAGCTCCTGAGATTCCATCAGTTCTTACTGATCAGCTTAAACCCGGAGGAAAACTTGTTATCCCCGTCGGAAGGATAATGCAGGAATTGTATCTAATCACGAAGATCAATGGAATAAAAAAAGAAGCAAAAGGGGGCGTCATTTTTGTGCCCCTTGTTGGAAAAAAAGGTTATCCTATCTAGATCGAATGAAGCTCGCCTGACTGGACCTTCTCCACCAACCTGTTCCACTCGGTCTTCTTCAATCTTACCATGTTCGCGCCCTCGCCTATCAATACGTCATCTCCAGTGGACTCAACTGCAGGGCAGCAACTTTTATCGCAAATATAAACTTTCATATGATCACCTGACCTATAAAGGAGGAGAATTGATATTAAGTTTTCGCCAGACAGCCTGATTCTGTTTAGATCAAAATTCTTGATACAGAATTTTAGGCTATGCACAATGCATTTGGCAAAGTATATATATTTTCATTCTAATGATTATAAGGTATTTTTCAACTAAGGGAGAAAAGTTAAACGTCCCTTAGAGATTTGAATCAAAGAAATCAAAAAATAAAAGGAGGAGGAATGACACGAATATTGCCCGGTGTGGAAATACAGGTAATAAAAGAAATTGTGCCGCAGCAGCTAAATCCATCTGGTATAGTTGCAATGATTGGAACTACAGAAAAAGGAGATGTATTGAGTCCGACCCATGTTAGCAGTTACAGAGAGTTTGCCGATAAATTTGGATCAAGTGAGCAATACACAATAACTAAAGATGCAAAACAGGCATTCCAGAACGGTGTGTTCGAGATCGTCGTGACCGCTATCAGCGGTAAGGAAGGTGCCAAATCGAATTTAGTTCTAAAGGACATAAAAAATAAAGATACTGTAAAGCTCATAGCGAAAAAATCCGGTGAGGCAGGGAATAATGTTGCAGTGAAAGTTGAACATGGATCAGAACCAGATACTGTAAAGATACTGACCAGCGAAGCAGAAGTTGTGGAAATACATGATAATCTTGTAATGGATTCATCAAATGAACTTTACCTCGTAAGTTATCTAAATAAAATTTCATCACTTGTAACAGCAGAAGATTTAAAATCAAGCTCGAAAGCCCCTAATAACAATCCCCGTGAGATTGATTCGAGTATTCTATCTGGAGGGGCGACAGGGGCAATTTCTGCAAAAGATTTCGAAGCTGCTCTGGAAAAATTGGAAGGAGATCCTGATGTTGACATGGTTGCAGCATGTGATGTAACGGATCCCGCAATTCACGCTCTGATCGAAGCACATTGTAGTAATATGAGCAAAGATGCCAAGAATCGCATCGGACTGGGCACTGTGGCAAGAGGTGAGAGCATTAAGGACATTGTTAAGCGCACGACCACCTTAGCCAGCGACAGATTTGTAATTGTTGCACCTTACGGAAACCTTGGAGGCGTCGCCGGACTTATCAGCAGGCTGAACTACTATGACTCTCCAACCTTCAAAACATTGAGTGGCATCTCAAAGCTTGAAACCTATTATACACCTTCTGAACAGATGGAATTGCTAAAGGCTGGTGTAATACCACTTGAGGCACAGAGGGGAAGAGGCATTATATTGGTCAAGGGGATTTCGACCAGCAAGGAACAGATCAGCGTGACAAGGATTGCGGATCACTCGGTTCGGGGTGTTAAAAGTATTGCTGATCTTTTCATAGGTACTCTGAATAGCTCAAGCGGCAGGATGGCGCTAAAAGGCAAGATAACTGAGTTCCTGATGAGAATGGAAAGGGAAGGCTCTATAGTGCCGAGCACAGATGGAAAAGAACCTGCATTTCTGATCGATGTCTATAGCTCACAGATGGATTTCTCTCAGGGCATAGTCAGGGTGGATATGGCAGTGAGACCGGTAAGGGCTATGGACTATATTTATGCCACTATCAAGGTGGAAGCATAGAGGAGATGATTTAAATGGGCACACAAATCTGGTCTGCAACGCAAAGCAAAGTGATGATTGACTCAACTGAGATCCAGGGGCTTCAATCCATCGAGTATAAAGTTAGCAGGAGCAGACAGGACATAGTAGCTGTTGGAAAGCCAATTAGACAGGGTGTAGAATATGGAGTAAAAGTCATAAACGGAAAATTGCGGGTTAAATCCAGCTGTCCACCGCTTGATGAGAAGCTTTCAAAATCAGATGTAAAGGATGCAAAGTTCTCTTTGCAGGCACAGTTAAAGAAAGACGATTCGGAAACTGCAGCAAAGACAATTGATTTCCAGGAGTGCTATCTTGATGACAGAGAATTCGAGATGAGCGTTAATGGTGTCGGAGTCGCAGTTTACATATTCACAGCGACGGATATTCAGGAGTCGTAGGAGTCCTGACTGAATGAGGAAGCTCACCAAAGAAGAAATTCTCAAGGGCAAAGAAAAACATGAGACTCTGCGCGTTGATAGCTATGATGCAGAAGTGTTGATCCGCCCTCTTACAGATGGAGAACTCAGTCAGGTTTTCGCGGTAATAGGCAGCATCCCTTTAAGGAATGATGGCGCACCGGATACCGCGAAAGTTGATGTCACCAGGAACTTTGAAGCGCTTCGACTTACCACGTCTCTGGGACTTGTCGAGCCGAAGCTTTCAACTGAAGAAGTAGGCGAAATGAAGTTCGGAGTACCGGAGTTCATCGGGACCAAAATCCTTGAATTAAGCGGTATCCACTCTGGTGCAGCTTCTAAAAAAAAAGGATCGAATTAGAGAGATTTGTAGAATCTCCTGAAGGACAGGAACTGGCGGCCCTCTGCATCGATTACGGCTATAAACTTGCACAGACGCCTGGAGATCTCACCCGTCCTCAGATAAATTTCCTTATGGCGGCACTGGCAAACAGGATTGAAAAGATGGTGGCATCAAGATCCAGTGAGGCAGGCGTAACAAGAATTGTTTTTGCAGATGATGAGGAACTTTAGTGATGAAGACTAAATTGTTTTTTTTCGATCCTGCAGGGAGGATGGATTGACTGCTGTTGAAGATCTCGTTGAAGAAACAGGGAAATTATACGGATACAGCCTGAATAGTCTTGAAGAGGGACTAAAAGAACTATCGGATATCGAACTCACAATAGAGACATTGATTGATATCGCTCTTGATCTTCAGAAGCAGCTCTGCAACCTGATTATTATAAGGATCGAACCGGCAGTTCCGATTGACGATGAAAAAAATGAAACCACCAAAAGGGATGATGCGCATTCTATTCAGCATATAGATAATTATACTTTAACTATCGGGCCTGTAAGTATTTATTCCTTGACTGAAACTATTAAAGATAAATTCGAAGCTTTCGATGCCCAGAAGTCAGGAATTGCAGAGATTCACTCCTCCTCTCCTTTTTTAGAGAAACCGCAATCTATTAAAACTGATATTATTGAATCGCTGGCAATGATTTCAAAAGAATCAGTATCAAAAGGAACTTTGCAGAAAAAAGTCAGTATAGAAAATAACATACCAAAATCGGTATTTGAACAAAAACTATCCAGAGTCGATAAAACTGTTATTTCAGAGACTGAGAATCTCTATAAGGATATAGAAAAATCCGCCCTGATAATTACTGAGCTGAAAACTGTTTATGATGATATAGCCAGTATTTCAGTCGAGAGAAATAAAGAGGTTAAAAAGGAAATTGAAAACATCCAAGAATATGAGGTTTTAGATGTCAAAGGGTTCCCAGATGATATCCATTATCTTTCTGAAATTATAGGAAAAACTTCACAACCACTGTATACAAAATTGTCAGAGGCATATGAAATCACAGATATTTCATCACTTAATAAAATTTTAGCAAGAACCTCACAGAATGATTCACAACCAGCACATTCATCCCATGATACTATTAAGGATAAAAATCGTGTTTTGGATTTTTCAGAAACATTAGATAATATTTCTAAAACGTTCCATGAAGGAATTTCAGAAGCGTATGACATCACAGATATTTCATCACTTAATAAAATTTTGGCGAGAGCCTCAGAGCCAATCGGATTAATTGAAGATAAATCACCGGATGATTTTTCATCCCTAAATACCATTAAGAGTTCACATCGTTTTTCGGATTTTTCAGCAGCACTCAACACAATCTCAAACCGAGATTCTCAGCTTGCTGATATTAAAACAGATAAACAAGAACATTTCATCCATTCCGAGCAGGGGAATTTTGAAATACCTGCATTAAGACCCCGAGGAAAGATATCGACGTCTTCTGATG
>JAGFND010000075.1 GCA_021409285.1 Candidatus Methanoperedens sp.
ATGCCTGAGAGTTGGGAAGTGATGAGAATTGAGAAGTTGATAATGAATACAAAAATAAGAGATCCTGGAAAGGAGCCTGAAATAGATTTTATTTATGTAGATGTTTCGAGTGTTTCAAACGAGTTTTTCAGAATAGAAAATACTTCAAAAATATTAGACAAAGAAGCGCCAAGTAGAGCACGAAAACTAATCCAAGAAGGAGATGTAATTTTTGCGACAGTCCGCCCGACTCTAAAGCGTATTGCTAAAATATCTCAAGATTATCACAATCAAATTTGTAGTACCGGTTATTGTGTTTTAAAACCCGACCCAGATAAATTAATTCAAGAGTATTTATATCAATATCTACAAACAGATTTCTTTATTGAAAGAATTGAAAAGCTGCAACGGGGAGCAAGTTATCCAGCCGTAAGAGATACGGATGTTAAAGGCATGTATATTCCGTTACCTAAACTTTCAGAACAGAAAGAAATTGGAAGAACTTTGAATATTTTGGATCAAAGAAATAACGTTCTCATAAGTAAAAAACAAACCCTCACCGCCCTCTTCAAAACCCTGCTGCACGAGCTGATGACCGGGCAGCGCAGAGTGCATGAGCTGGAGTTCGAAAATAAGAAAATCGTAAATCAAACTGTATGAGATTACAAAGAGTGAGGTTTTAATAAGTCAGTATTCTCAAGAGATTTAATTACAGGGCCGACCTCATAAACAAACTTTCTTGATTCCTTTTTCTTTCTTAATAAATTGTTATCATCTGATAATTTCTGAACTATTTTTTGAATAGTAACTCTATCCATGTTCATAGCTTCCTGGAATTCTTTATCGCTTGGAGAATGAGGCCCTATTTTCGATAATACAATTAAAAGCATTTGTTCATTTTTGTCCAGAGAATTGAATGCTCTATATTCGATTTCCTTCAGGACAGGTAATGCATGAGATATCCCATAGGTTTTTACGATATAGTTTTTTCTAATCAGTATTTCAAACATTCTGTTTAAAGTGTTAAATGCCCATCTAATATCTCCATAACTATATTTGTAAATTATTTTGAGGACGTCAGGATCAAAAGGAGGAATATAATTTTCTTTGCTCTTAAAATATGCCAATCGTTTTTCAATAGCTTTGTTGAAATCATTAAATGACAATTCCTTTAAAATAATACTTTCACCAAATACCGACCGGGTTCTCCCACTTGATGATAATTTCTCTCGAAGTCCCGGTTCACCAATACATATAATATTATAATTATCTGTAAATATCAAATCTCTCAGTAGTCCGACTAAATATACCGCCTGATCTATATCACATTTTTCTGATTCAAGATCATCAATTGGCAACAATATTTTTCTATCCAGATCTATTTCACATATTCTTCCAATATTTGACAGGTCAGATAGCATATTAAGACTTGTATAATTGGGTGAGTGCTGCTCGCTTTTTGCTTTTGTTCTTGTCTGCTTTAATCCTATCAAACCGCCACTAAGAGCGCCTTCCGTGCTTTGTTCTCTTTGTGTAGTTACAACGTTTTCAATTTCACCAAGTTCTTCTTTTGATTCCTGGCTTAATCCAGAAAACATTCTTAGCGCATTTAGGACAGCACTTAGAATCGACAATAAAAAAGAATTTTCAGTAGTATCTTTTGTAATTGTAATCTTATTTGTCACAATATTCGATTCATCCATCTGTTCCTGCCCTAAAGAGCAACGCCTGAAAAACGAGGATTTTCCCACACCATAATCACCTTCGATACAAAACATACTTGTTTTCAATTTTATAGATTTATAGAATTCTTCAATACTGACTTCTCTGTTAACGAATAAATCAAAAAGTATATCTGGCTGTAATTCATGGTCATAATAGGGATTTGAATGATATCCCCATTGATTCATGATATCAATGATTATGTCTACATATTTACCATTAGTAACCATGGATTTTAATAAGTGTTCTGTATATAAGAACATTTCGTTACTGTTCTCAAAAAGATCGTTTCAAAGAACAGTTGATCAGATGCAATACAGAGATATGCGGACACGCTTATCATAAGTGTAATGGTCTTTATATTACTTAAGATAAAATAATAGATAAGGTGAAAGAACTTGAAAGCGCAAAAATTGATTGGACGCATCACTCTTGATCCCAATGTTATGACCGGGAAACCTGTGATCAAGGGAACAAGACTTACGGTGCAGTTTATCCTGGGATTATTAGCGCATGGCGCTTCTGTGGAGGAAATCCTTTCAGAATACAAAGGATTAACAAGGGAAGATATACAGGCATGTTTGCTATTTGCAACAGAATCCCTTGAAAACACCACATTTATGCCTTTGACAGCAGAGGCTTGTTAAATGCGGTTCCTTGTGGATGAATGCACAGGGCCTGCGGTTGCAAAATGGTTGCGCCGGCAAAATCATGATGTTGTTTCTGTATTTGATGAAATCAGGGGAGCGGATGATAGAGATGTTATCCAGAAAGCCTTCGAGCAAAATCGCATACTGATAACAAATGATAAAGACTTTGGCGAGCTTGTTTTTCGAGAGAAAAAGCCGCATAAAGGTGTGATACTTTTGCGTCTTGAAGATGAGCGGCCTGCAAACAAAATAGCTGTACTGAAGCGCTTGATTGAAAAATATGAAAAATCCCTTTCAGGAAATTTCATTGTTGTTGCAGAAACTACCGTCAGAATAACGGAAAAGTCAAGAATTGAAAAAGAAAATGACAACTTCCAAACCCACCGAACATAAAAGCGTGCAAGCCCGCATACTGAAATATGCACAGGAGATCGGCTGGAAGTATGTACCACAAAGCCAAGCCGAGCAGCGCAGAGGTTTTGATCCATCCGGCATTTCTCCAAGAGAGAAATCCAGAAACGCATCCCGATTTTTTACCGATACCTTATTTGAAAAAGTAAAGGAATTCAATCCAAAATTCAAAGACACCTTAGAAGAACTCCTGCGCAAACTCAATCTGCCATTGCCTACCATTGCTGGCAACAGGGATTTTTTACAGCACCTTCAAGGAGAAAAGACTTTTTTCAGTAAAGAAGAAAACCGCGAGTTTAACCTTATTCTGATAAACTATGAAGAGCCAGGCAAAAATGTGTATGAAGTAACCGAAGAATATTATCTATTCAACGGACAATATGCCAATCGTGAAGATGTGGTATTTCTCATTAACGGAATTCCGGTTCTGGTAATCGAATGCAAAAATGCCACCAAAGACGAAGCCATTGCCATTGGCATAGACCAGATCCGGCGCTACCACCGTGAAACGCCAGAGTTTTTTTGTCCTGAGCAGATTTTTACAGCCACTGAAAGTATTGGTTTTTCGTATGGCGTAACATGGAATATCAATAAACGAAATATTTTTAACTGGAAAGAAGAAGAAATTGGCAATCTGGAAGTAAAAGTAAAATCGTTTTGCGGCAGGCAGAACATACTTGACTATCTGAAAAAATTCATTATTTTTGCAGAGCAAAATGAAGAACTGAACAAATACATTTTAGCCCAGCCCCAGAAAACAGCAGTTGTAAAAGCAGTAGAACGGGCAATCGACCATATCAAGACAAGAGGCTTAGTATGGCATACGCAGGGAAGCGGCAAAACATTCACAATGATAAAAGCAGCAGAATTGCTGTTTAAAGCCCCAGAAGCCGAAAAACCCACCATTCTTTTGTTGATCGACCGCAATGAACTGGAAGACCAGATGCCAGAAATCTTGAATCATTGGGTATAAAAAATGTTGTACAGGCCGATCATATAAGAGACCTGCAAAAATTGTTGAAAAACGATTATAGAGGAATAATAGTCAGCATGATGCATAAATTCAGGGATATGCCTGCTGATGTTAATCTGCGCAAAAACATTTATGTATTAATCGATGAAGCCCATCGCACAACAGGGGGTGACTTAGGAACATATCTTATGGCCGCTGTCCCCAATGCTACCTTAATAGGATTTACAGGCACACCAGTTGATAAAACAGTTCACGGCAAAGGAACATTCAAAATATTTGGCCTTGAAGACGAATCGGGTTATCTACATAAATATTCCATTGCAGAAAGCATTGAAGACTATACAACTCTGCCCCTTTTTTATGGCATGGCTCCAAACGAGCTTTTAGTGCCAAAGGAAATTCTGGAAAAAGAGTTCCTGAATCTTGCAGAAGCTTATGGGGTAAACGACATCGAAGAATTGAATAAAATCCTGGAACGTGCCGTAAATACCCGCAATTTTCTGAAAGGAAAGGAACGGGTAGAAAAAGTGGCTGAATATGTGGCAAAGCATTACACAGAAAATGTTGAGCCAATGGGTTATAAGGCATTTTTAGTTGGTGTTGACCGTCCGGCATGTGCCATGTATAAAACGGCGTTAGATAAATTCCTGCCCCCGGAATATTCAGAAGTTGTTTACACAGGCAACAACAACGATATAGAAGACTTAAAGAAATATCACATTGACGCCAAAAAAGAACAGGTTGAGAAGGGTTTTGATGGTTTAACATTCTATATTTTCAGAACACTACTTGACAAAGGTTTCAAAAAGCAGATGAAATAACAAAGCAGATCAAAGGAGAGTTCATCAATAATCCAAACTGGAAAACCAGCGGAAAGGAATTGAGAGAATTAAGAACAGGAGCTTATTACGCATTGCTTGGAGATGAAGATGACATTGATAAAGCTGCTGCTATTATAGAAGATTTATTCAATCAGTTATTCAAAGCCTACGACTTATGATTATAGGTAAATGGAACGATAAATCAGAATTCAAAGCAAAAGTAAAAGAATTTGCCGGAAAAATGGATATTGAAGTAAAGGCACTTGCTATCCGACCCATGACCAACAAATGGGCTTCATGTTCCACAGATGGTAATTTGAATTTCAATAAAGAATTGCTGGATCTGGACAAGGAAATTGGCGATTATATAATTGTGCATGAATTGTTACATTTCAATGTGCCTAATCATGGTAAACTCTGGAAAAGCTTGATGACTGCTTATTTGGGCGACTATGATGTGATTAAAAAGAAATTGAATGAAATAAAAACTGGAGAGAAATAGTTATTTTTTTTTATGGTTAATTTAATATATTATGTAAAACATGGCCTATAGTAACCCCAGCGCCATAAAGCCAATGTTGAACGAAAGTTTTAATAGTACGCTAATAGTACGCTCATCTGCGGTTAAAATATTACAAAGACCATTCACATTAGGGTTTCATATCTCTTTAATAAATTCGATAATAGCTTTATTACAGTTCCCGGCAGCTTCTTCGATCTTCCATTTATTTAGATCCCTGTCCTCAACCATATTGCTTATCCCGCGTATCTCGATCATCGGGATGCCGTAAAGCGCACAAATATGCGCTACGGCTGCGCCTTCCATGTTCTCGCAGATGCCGCCAAAACGCTTTTTCATGATCTTGCCGCTTTCGCTTGTTCCCGAGCACTGGGAAACGGTCACGAAATTGCCCGACCTCACAATGAAACCCGCACTTATGGAGGATTTAATCGCGCATTCAGATAGTTCTGTATCCATCGTGAAAGTATTATAATATTCTTTATCATTCTTCACAAATGGAAATCCGGTGATCTTCATGGAATTCCAGCCATCTTCAGTCAGGACACCTTCTTCCCCGTAGTTCTCAGTTTCTGCTACTGCAACATCGCCCACTGAACCGCAGTAACCGCCAGCTATTCCGAAAAGTACTACAGTGTCAACCTCATAATTTTCCAGCATCAGGGTCGTGGAGTGCGCAGCATTCACTTTACCAATGCCGCAGTGCGTAAAGAGAATGGATTTACCATATAGTTCCTTTTTTATTATCTTCTTTGGTCCGTCATTCAGGTTCGGGTCGATTTTGCCCCTGAACACTCTGGACTCGGCCGGCGTGGGTGCTATGAGTGCGAAAGCGTGCATATATCCATGTAGGATGTTCTATAGAATAAAGCTTTTATAGTATGGCAGTAATATAATTTTAGAAGTTCAAGGAGGCTTATGAGCAAATTAATAAGAATATTAGCAGTCCTGCTTATCGCCTCAATTCTGGTCATGCCAGTATTGGGAGAGAAAGGCGGGGGAATGATGCGCAAAAATTCAGATGACATGATGAAAAAAGGTCAGGAGATAAGGAGTTCCGGGGGCATGATGGGGATGGGATTCATGCACAGCGCGGGAAATAGCTTCGGAAACTATGTTACCTTTACTATAAACGATACAAATGGAACGGTTACAAATTACAGCATTTCGAGCATACCTGTTTTTGATTCCATAAAAATTGACAGCTTTAATTTCAAGGAATCAAAGATCTCCGGCTCGCTGACAAGAATCACCAATATTGAAAATTCCATAGACATGCAACTGCATGACAATCCTGCAGCCGTGATCAACATCAGAACAAAAGTACCGGCACTTATCACTTTTAATCTTTCTGCCGGCGCAAATGCCACAAAGGAAGGTAACCTGATCAAGATCGAAGCAGATAACCTGACCGCTTTCATTGCTGCGAATGCAACATCCCTGACAATAACCGGGAATCAGATCCAGATCGAATCCAACAGAATTAACGCGGTTTTCAGGGCGGTGCCTGTGAATATGCCAATGAGCCCCGTTCATGCAAGATTCATGGAAGAAGTGCAGAATAACCGGGCTGGATCGGAGATTGCTATAGGCGCATACGGAAAACAATCGATTGTCAACTATTCGAAAGATATGAACACCATGATTCGGTCTATGGACAAGAACCGTATGAGGATGACTATTAATTCTACAGACCATACGGGCAAATTCATGATATTGAATCTTGATAACAGTTCTCTGGTGTGGACTGATAGGCAGAAGATCCGCCTTTACCTTGACAACAAGTCAATGAGACAGATGATGAGCATGGAGGATTTGTATGCTGCCAAGGAATCATCCTTCTGGTTGGCCATGCACGAAGGGAACCGCATGGAAGCTATGATATATATAGCAAATTTCTCAGAACGGACAATCGATGTGACTGTGGAGGATGAAGTAACCGCGACACCCACAACCGCGATACCTGCAGCCACAACATCACCCACATGGACTCCAGAAGAGACACCCTCTGCGACGCCAAAAACACCAGGATTTGAATTAATTCTGGGGGCACTTTCTGTCGTTCTTGTATACCTGCGAAAGAAATAGGCTGGCGGGCATATCCCCGCCTTTTTTTACCATTTGCCGGAACGGATTATTGAATAAAGCAGGCCAAGTCCAAGAAAGCCCGCCATCAAAAATCCAAATATCCCCAGAAAAGGAACGCCAAAAAGGCTTGGCGACATCCTCGTCTGGATGATAAGAGAAGAACCAACGATTAGCGCCGCGATTATCATGCTAAAAGACAATCTATTGCTCATTATATCCAGTTCCTCGACAAGCATTTCAAGACCCTTATGCTCAAGTTCGAGCTTAAGCATCCCTTTTTCGGCTTTTGAAAGTATATGGTTGATTTTTTTCGGGAAATTTGTGACAAGGTGCGCGAAATCCCACAGTGTTTTTTCAGCTTCTTTCAGAAGATATGTGGCTTTCACTCTTTCTTCGATTATTTTTTCCATATAAGGTTCGACAAGCTCTGCAAAATTATGGTCAGGATCGATCTTGCGTGCGATCTCGTCACGGATCACGAGGGTTTTTGAAAGAAGCATGATATTTTCCGGTATCCTTCCCCTGCTTTTTATGAGAATGTCTATCAATTCCCTCAAAAATGTTGTTGGATCAATTAATCTTGTGGAAAGACTGTAGTATTTATCAATAAATTCTTCAAGTTTAGATCTCAGCAATGGACTTTCGCTCCCAGTATCGCTTATCAATCCAATTTCTATTAAAGTTTCTATAAGGAAATCTATATCATTTCTATATATTGAGATAATAAGATTGAAAAGAGTCTTACGTAGCACGGGATCGACATGTCCTGCCATCCCGAAATCAACAAATACAATTATCCCGTCCTGCATGACAAGGATATTTCCCGGATGCGGATCCGCATGATAAAAACCATCCTCGAATATCATTTTTAGATAAGCATTCCCCAGGTTTATACCAAGCTTCTTCCTGTCGAGTCCGAAAGCATCGATCTTGTCTAAATCCGAGATCTTTACACCTTCAAAGAATTCCATTGTAAGAACACGTCTTGTTGTATGTTCCCAGTACACTTTTGGTATCCTGACGGTTGCACTTTCAGCAAAGTTCCTGTAAAACCGATCTGCGTTACTGGCCTCATGCGTATAGTCGATCTCCTGCCTTATGACCCGAGAGAATTCATCTATGAATCCCACAGGATTAAAAAATTTACTTTCTTTGACGTGCCTTTCTACAAATTTTGCAATACTGAGCAAAATCGCAAGGTCAGTCTCCACTATCTCCTCAACATTCGGCCTCATTACCTTTACAATTACTTCACCTTCCGGCAAAGTGGCTCGATATACCTGCCCGATAGAAGCTGCTGCTATAGTTTCTGGATTGAATGAATCGAATAGTTTTTCGATGGGTTTTCCGAGTTCCTTTTCAATTGTCTTTCGTGCATCGGAATATTCAAAAGGGGGAACTCTATCCTGAAGTTTAGATAGCTCGAAAATATATTCTTCAGGGACAAGGTCATGGCGTGTACTTAATATCTGCCCGAACTTGATAAAAGTCGGCCCCAAATCTTCAAGGGCAAGGCGCAGTCGTTCTGCCTCACTGAGTATGAGCATCTGTTCTTTCAGAGGTCTTGGCCCGAATAGTTTTTCACGGAAAGAACGTGATGGGTGGAGGCCGAACCTGTCCACAAGGTAGCCAAACCCATGCACAATCATAACGTCAACTATCTCTCGATACCGCCTGACGTAAGAATACCCTTTATCCAGCAAACGCATTTATTTCCGCTATTTCTTCATAGATTTAATGGTTTTTTCAAGAGCTTCGATTTTTTTCTCAAGAGCTTCGATATCGGTTTTCATTACCACCCCGCTTTTTTCCAGTGTATCGTTTATTTTCTCACTAATTGTGTCTTCCAGGTCTTTGACTTGTTTTTCTTTTTGAGACAGGACTTCCCTTACGAATTTCTTACCTTCTTCCCTGCTGATTTCTCCTTTTTTTATCATTTCAGCTGTGAATTCTTCGGCTTTTTCCTGTGTGAGGGAAATTACTCCGACACCGAATAACCCCATCTTTTTTATCATTTCTGACATTTCTGACATTTGTTTTCCTCCTTCATAGAATTAGTTTATTAACTGATAAATCTTTTTAGGAGGGAAGAAAATGAGTTTGATTTTTAGCGGTGTAATAATCCCGATATCCACAATAGACTGGTATGGCAGGTCTGCTTCTGTTGTTTTTTTTAACGGATGCAATTTCAATTGTCTTTACTGCTCAAATAATAAATTTATTGAAGTGGCCAACCGTCTGGAACCATTGTTCAAGCAAGGAAATGTTGTGGTAATTGAAGAAATCGAGAAGCATATCCTTGATGCAAAAAATTTCATAAGCGCTGTTGTTTTCTCAGGCGGTGAGCCCACAGCGCATTTTGAAGAACTGCAACATCTTGCAGGATTTGCGAAAAAAGAGGGGCTGCTTGTGGGTATCGAAACAAATGGATACTATCCAGAACGTCTTGAGAAGTTGATCAAGAAGAGGCTTCTGGACAAAATATTCCTGGATGTCAAGGCTCCGCTTAACGATATGCAAAAATACAAAATGATCACTGGAGGAATAAAAGATGCGACTTTGCGGGTCAGCAGAACCCTGGATCTCAGGGATGCCGTTATTGAGGTCAGGACAACAGTCTTCAGGTCGTTTGCAGATGACTGTTTCATTTCAGGGATTGCTAAGGCCCTTTCAGGGAGAGGATGCACTTATGTTATCCAGAAGGGGATTCCTGAGTTTGCACCGGATGAGAGGTTGCAGAAGGAAGCACCATTTTCAAGGGATGAGCTTGCGGCATTTGCCAGAAGCCTGGACTTCCTGGATGATGTGAGGATAAGGACGAAGGAGAAGGGAGAAGAAAGGATAATAAAAAAGGTTTGATTCATGGACTCACCCGGAACCTCAAGAGCCCCGCTATACCGCTTAGCGATTCAAGTTTCTTCCCTGGTTCGAATTCAGTACTGAAAACAACGACCTTACCCTGAGAATGCTCAACTTCCTTTAGAAAGGCATCAATCAGGCCACCCTCGCGTTCAGTGCGCAGCAGTTCATCTGTGATGAGCAGGGTCTCGATCGCACCCAGTCTCTGGGCATTTCTAACCTCTTCCATACCATAAGCTGCCTTTCCATTGAGTGCTATCTCCTTCATCAATTCTTCTATGAGCGTTACCTCTCTACCTATCCTTGATTCTTTCATTATTCTGTCCACAGCCCCGCGCCGCAGTACTTCCTGAAAACCGGATACTCCGATAGATGAAGTATCTTCAAGGACAATTTTTTTTGCAAGTTCAGGTTCCCTTATCCTCACAAAATCAAAAAAATCCTCTTTTGTAAAACCCGGGCCTGCAAGTATTACGGCATCACCTTTTTCAGATGCCCATTTCAATTGCGAGGCAAACTCTCCAAAGAATTCGTTTCGCCTATTACCTTCACCTTTCCCGATAGATTGCCGGAGTGATGAGGATTCTTCCACACCAAACTGCCTCACAAATCCAATGCAGGCTTCTCCCTCTTCTATCGCTGCAATAATTACTTTCGGGCGCTGTGATGCTATCTCAGCTTCCCTTATCCTTTCAAACTGGTCTCTCTTCCATTTCTTTATTATCGAAAGGTTTGTCCCTTCTTCGACATTCAGGGTGTGGTATGCACCGGTATCGATCCCTTCCATGATAGTCCCATGCACACGCAGGCGGTTTGAGAATTTATGGAATTCCACTTTCTCCACATTTATTCCCAGTCTTACGGTTTTCTTATCAGCTTTTTCAGGCCGCAGTTTATCAGTTGCACCTTCTATCCTTCTTTTTGTGAAAGCAAAAACAAGATCTCCAGGTTCAAGAATATATTTCAGATGCCAGAGGTCATCAAGTGATTCTGTGATAAGTGATATCTCACCTTCATTGAACCTGAGTTCTGTTTTCAAGACCTTCATGATTCACCATAATTTTCTCATGATATATAATAGGATTAGAACGAAAACGATACCTACAGCCCAGATCAAAGATTCTCCTGGGTGATTTATTCTTGAAAATGTATTGCTCTCAGATCGGTTCTGAGTTACTTTTAGATTGATCTCGGTTTGTTTTGGTGTTGGTTTTTCATGGTCGATGTACTGTTTTATGGATAATGAAACAAGATTTTGTTCCGGTGACCCTGAGTATATTTTCTCGATCTGTACAAGTAATATCGTCTTATTAGTTTTATTATATACGAACGTTCCATAGCTTCCTACAACTTCACTTTTTATGATTGTATCATTATCAGCCAATTGGAACCAGGCTGAGCCATCGCTGCTAACTCCTTTTATATTCAATACATATCCCTGGTATAGCGGATAGGATTCACCGACTGAAAGATATATGCCTGTTCCCAAAAAAAGCGTGTCATTCGCTCCTGAACATGCTGAGATAATAGGAATCAAAAATAAAATAAGAATGAAGACCTTTCTACCATTAAACATATTTTTCATTGAGTTTGTACGCATGCTTATATATTTCCTTTGCATTTTGAAAGAACCATGCCATTTTCAGTCCGCCTGTGTTCAGGAAGAACAGCTTTTGAAGTAACGACGAACTTCAAAATGGATCTTATGAATGTCTGTAAAATCTTGAATACAAAGGTGGCCACAAAACATATAGTTCTGCTTAATTATGACGGTGTGGATATATCGATGTACCCGAGCGGCAGGATGATAATCAAGGCGAGCTGTGAAGAGGAATCGCTTAAAATAGCCGAAAATCTGCTCAAAGATCTTGGATTTATTGAATATTAACCAAAAACATGATAAAACATTAAGAGAATATGTGAATTATATGAAAAGCTATCTTAATGTCTGGTTTAACAGTGAAGGAGGAAAACCCTCTGAGATCAATCAGCGTCTTCTATCACTGGGATTTAAGCCCCTGAAGGGATCATATGATTATGTTTATGATTGGGGTATGAATGCCGACGTGGATGATATTCTCAGATTCAGCGATAAGGTACAGATGACACTTCAAGGTCTGAGTGTGCAATTCAAAATCGAAACGATCAATACTAATAGTTGATCATAGGGGCTGCGTAAAATTAAGTTAGCAAATTTTATTAAGTAGAACATCCATATATAAATATATGGAGACTCAGAAAAAATATAGCTATTGGTTAAAAGCGATAGAGGGTTCTGACGAAGTTCAAGCACGAAGATACGCAGCAGCAATGGCATTGGAAATGGGCTGGGGAGGCATATCAGAAGTTCAAAAACTCACCAGAATGTCA
>JAGFND010000076.1 GCA_021409285.1 Candidatus Methanoperedens sp.
AACGATGTGGCGTTTCTTATGCTTTGACAATATTGATGGCTTCTACAGCGCAGCATTATTTGAAGCCGTAGGTAGACATGTAGGATCTGGTTTATCCCCCGAGACAATCCTTTTCTGGCGGGTTCGGTCACCTGTTGTATATCTTGGATATCACCAGTGCGTAGAGGATGAAGTAAATGACGGGTTTTGCAGGAGTAATAATATTGGAGTGGTACGAAGGATCCTGGGAGGAGGATGTGGTTTTTGCGATAATGACCAGATATTATTTTCTGTCATCGGGAAAGAGGGAAGCGTCATTCCTGATGATATTCAGGACGCATATAATAAGGTCCTTCGCGGTGTTGTTCTTGCACTTTTTTCTCTCGAAATAAGCGGTGAGATCGAACCATCACGCAATGCTGTTTATGCAAAAGGAAGAAAAATATCCGGGAACGCGCAGGGGCGTTTTGACGGCGCAGTTCTTGTAAATGGCAGCCTCTTGATCGATTTTGATTTTGAGCTTATGGATAAGGTAATGAAGAATCCCACAAAGAACCTGAAACCGGTAGCTAATGCCAGAGATGGTATGATAACCCTGAAAGAAATGGGAATAACCGACATCATTGAAATAATAACCGCTCTCAGAGAAGGGTTTGAAAGAGCGCTTGGAGTAAAATCACAGGATGGCGCGCTTACAGGCAGTGAACTTGATATGGCTTATCGATTATTAGAGAAATATACTCAAAAAGAATGGACATACAGGATGGATATCAAGCGCGCGCTGAGGAAAAAACACGCCGCGCTTCTTCCTCAGCCATCCGGATGACATCACGTACCGGCAACCCTGATTTGAGGGAGGCTTTCCTGCAATCTTCGAATTCAGCAGAAATGTTGAGGAGAATGTAATGCTTATCCCGGGCGATCTTGATACTTATTGAAAACGTCTCTTTTCCGATCTCCAGCTCTATTTTATCCATCTCCCTGTTAGCTATCAGCCTGTGCTTTATCGGTATCAACCTCACTCCCAGTGAACCTGTTTCTTCGATTATTTTCCGGGTGAGTTTCCCTGAATCCTCAGGTTTTGCTATTACCTGGATAATATGGCCGCTTCGCCCTTTTTTCATTGTTGCGGGGATTATGGCGACATCTTTTGCTCCTTCTTTGAGCAAAGAATCTATAAGATTTCCAAGGACTTGCCCGGTGACGTCATCCACATTCGTTTCGAGCATCTCGATCCTCTCAGAAATGAGGGAATCATCGACCTCGCCTCTGATAATACGCAGGACATTTGGGACAAAAAGATCTTTTCTTCCTGCTCCATAACCGATCCGTTCAACTTTCATTGGAGGGCATGCTCCTTTTTCATTGACAAAATGAGCAAGTAACGCGGCACCTGTTGGAGTGAGCAATTCGCCCTCAACGGGTCCGGTCTGCCATGGGAGTGAATATTCCTTCAATATCTCAAGCGCTGCCGGGGCCGGGACAGGAAATTTTCCGTGGGAGAATTCGATGAATCCTTCACCAACTGACACAGGAGTGCTGTAAATCCTATACTCTTTTAATCCAAGATCATAATATGCAGAACATGATCCAACGATATCTGCTATCGCATCTTCCTGTCCGAGCTCATGGAAATGCATGTTTTGAAGTGCTTCACCGTGGACTTTAGACTCGGCTTTTCCAAGTATGGTAAAAACTGATGTGGCATCATTTATTATCTCTGATGGGAATGCAAGAGCACTGATCCGTTTGATTATTTCTTTAAGTGTCAGGCTCCCTTCTTTTCTTGTTATTACTTTGACCTCATGCACAGATATACCTTTTTTTGTGGTCCTTGAGATCTTAACATCAACATTTGCAGCAATTTCCATGTAGTCTTTAACTTTATCTGCATCCGCCCCAAGGTCGATGAGAGCCGCTGTTGACATGTCACCTGACGCCCCCGAAAATGGGTCAAAAAGGATTGCTTTCATTAGTTCATTCTTATCTCTTCAATGATTTATAAACACTGTCTTGATCTATAGAAGAAGTATCCTATTACTATGAATGTTATTACTGGCGAGACCCATTGCGGGATATATACACCGAAACTGTCAATTACCATTATCAGGCCGAGGAAAAATATTGAGTACATCGCCCCGTTTTTCAGGTAAATGTATTTTTTAACATTGTCAATATTGCTTATAGTAAGCTCTCTTACAACAAAAGCTCCGATCCCATTACCGATAAGGATAAGTGGTACTGACATGGTGAATGCAAAAGCGCCCACAACACCATCGATGGAAAATGTAGCGTCGATCACTTCAAGATACAGGACCTTGCTCCAATCGGTCATAGATCCTTTCCCCAGAAGCTGTTGTTCCTGCATTTCTGCATTCTGTTTGAATCCATGGGTTATGAAAAAGGCTGTTGAACCAACAACAGCTCCAAATGCCATGAAAGGATGCTGTTTTAGGGAGAACCATACAATGACTGTAAGGATTATTGAGACAATGGCAAAGAACCATACTCCATTTTTGTGGAAAAATCTCTCACCGCGAAGGCCATAGTTCTTGGCCTCAAGGAACAACCAGTGGAAAAAAAGGAATATAAGAAATACTCCACCTCCGATAAGTAAAAATGGTGAGGATTCCTCAATCACCCTTGCTATTTCGGGATTATCGCTGAATGTGGCAGTGAGAGCACCGACAGGCCCAAGAGATGGATTTGTCGCCCATACGATGAGCCATGGCAGCATACCCCTTACTACAAATACCGCAAAAAGCAGCCCGTAGAACAGGAACCAGCGCCGCCCTCTTTGTGACATCGTTGAAAGGACTTCGGCATTTATTACCGCATTGTCGATGCTACTTATCGTCTCAAAGATAATAAGACCGATGATCGTAAGAAGAATTAATAATATTTCCATAATTACCAGCTTTTGCGTTATTAAAGAGTAACTATATAGATTTCTTAACTTATATAATTAATGTGTGGTTTCATAATGTGGATTTTCTTTGTGGATATCATTGATAAGACTATAGTCAAATATTTCGTTCTCGGATAAAGTCCTTGATATGTATTTCAATCTATGAAGAACAGGGACAAAAGCCATGGTCGAGTCGACAAATCCGGAAGATAATGCAGCACAATACTTTGGTGAAATGCTATACGCCTGGATTACAAAATCCTCATCCACTATCCCGGACACATTGGAAACTATCTTTGCAGCCTCATCGGTTTTTTTTCGGATGAAATTACTGGCTTTTTCATGAATCTTCAGAAAATCTGTGATAATATCCGGATCCCTGATCAGTTCTTTTCTCAAAACAATCCCGTAGCTGGGATTATATGGCCATAGAACATGCGGAGGAATAACTATTATTGCATCGCATCCGCGCGCTGCTGCAACGGCAAGAGATGGTGTCCCTACAGCAGCATCAACTTCTTTGTCCACCATTGCCTCAAGTACAAAGTCAGTCCAGGGAAAGTTCTTTACGTTAATGTCAAGACCTGCTTTTTCTATTGCATCTTTGATTATGACATCATGGATCGACCCTGCTGGCGGTGAACCTATCGTTTTTCCGTCAAATTGAGAAAGAACTGATCTTATGTCTCCCATGTCCTCCCACGTCCTATATCCCCTCCTGGCTATCAGAACTGTTCCTTCAACATGCCCTCCAGCTACGCATATTATGGGAATACATTTATCAATCCCGATAATAGCAGGAGGAAGACCGATATATCCAAGATCCAGTTCTTTATTCCTGAAAGCTTTAACAATATCAGGGCCTGATGCAAAAAGTCTCCAGTTCGCATGGATGCCGGCTTTTTTCAGCCAGTCCGTGCCCATCAGGATGAATGAGGTATGGTAAACCGTGGATAGATGACCAATATTGAGCGTATGCATGAAATTCCGATCAAGAACCAATAGAGAATATATCGTTAATAAACTTCCCTATTAAATAAAATCACTCTTCAAATCCTCAATGAATAATCAATATCAATATTCAGGTAAATCTTAAATATAAAAACATCAGTAATAAATGCACATTTGAATTAGCAGGGCGATAATTATAATATTTTTTAAGGTTATCATGTATAATATTTTATTTCCTGGAATTATCTTCTGTTTTCTGATCGGTGCAGTATTTTCCATCCTTTTCAATAGAAACGACAGGCTTGCTAATCATATTTCTTTATTGAGCGCATCAATAGCATCAATTCTCGGGATTATTTTTTCATTATCTGTTGTTTTTGGCGATTCTTTCTCCCTCTCAATTTCGGGCTCATCTTATCTGAAGTTCGGGTTTTTCGTTGACAGGCTTTCGGCTTTCTTTATACTTATCATTTCTATTGCAGTGTTCGCAGTTTCGATATATTCGATCGGATATATCCGCGAATACTACGGGAAAAAGAACATCGGTTACCTGGGTTTCCTTTATAATATATTCATTCTTTCAATGATCCTTGTGGTCTCGGCGAACAATGCTATTATGTTCCTGATCGTCTGGGAATTGATGTCCGTGGTATCATATTTCCTTGTCATTTTCGAACACGAAAAAGCTGAAACAAGGAAAGCTGGATTTATCTATATATTAATGACACATATAGGGACGGGGTTCATCCTTCTTTCATTCCTTATCATGGCAGGTGCAAGCGGAAGTTACAGTTTTGAAAGTTTCTCTGCTTATGGATCGACAATGCCGCCATTTCTTAAGGACATAACATTCCTGTTCACTCTTATTGGTTTCGGGACAAAAGCAGGCATCGTGCCTCTTCATATCTGGCTTCCATATGCACACCCGGCCGCACCAGGCAATGTTTCAGCCCTAATGTCCGGCGTCATGATAAAGACCGCGATATACATGATGATACGCGTTTTTTTTGGTTTCCTTGGGGGTGGTGTCATATGGTGGGGATTCCTTGTGCTTGCTATCGGGGTAATATCAGCGCTCCTTGGCATCATGTATGCTGTGATTGAATCCGACATAAAACGTATGCTTGCATTCAGCAGCATTGAGAATATCGGTATAATACTGATAGGATTGGGTGCCTCATTGATATTCTATGCAAGCGGAAATCCTGGACTATCAGCGCTCGCAGCGATAGCTGCGTTTTATCATCTGTTGAATCATTCAGTATTTAAAGGATTGTTGTTCATGGGAGCAGGTTCGATAATTTACTCAACTCACACAAAAAATATTGAACAACTGGGCGGCCTTATCAAGAAGATGCCAGTGGTTTCTGTCCTGTTCCTTATAGGCGTCCTTTCGATCTCGGCGCTTCCGCCATTTAGCGGTTTTGTAAGCGAATGGCTGACTCTGCAGGCGCTGCTTATGAGTTTTGGCTCGAGTGATTCATTCACCAGGATAGTTCTTCCTGTGAGCGCTGCTGCTCTTGCTCTAACTGGTGCGCTCGCTGCTTTCTGTTTCCTCAAGACGTTTGGCATGGGATTCCTGGCTCTTCCAAGAAGCGAACATGCAGAACATGCAAAAGATCCCAACATGCCTATGCTTCTTGGTATGGGGATATTTGCCTTATTATCTATCCTGCTTGGCATCCTGCCAGTATATGTCCTCCCTTTTATTGGCATGATCGCCAGTACTTTTACAGGTGCAAGTGTTATCGATCAACCATTCTCATATGGAGTTTTCGGAACGATCACCCTTCCTGCAAATAGGATTTACCTGTCCACGCCAGTGCTTTTTTCAATAATACTGATCCTGATACTGATAACCACTGGTTTATATCTTGGGAGCAGGAGGAAGAATAAGTTATATGAAACATGGGGGTGCGGGCAGCCTGTTTCAACTGCAAGGAATGAATATACTGCGACTGCATTCTCAAAACCTGTGCAGATATGGTTCAGGAACATTTACAGGCCAATAAGAGAATTGCACGCGGCTTATACCGTATCTCCCCTTATCAAAGAATCCTTTAAGTTCGAATTGAAGATCGAGCAGACATTCGAACGCTACCTTTATTCACCGATGGTTGATCTCATTCTTAGAATATCAAGACAGATCAAGATGATTCAGACAGGCAGTATCCATGCATATCTCTCATATATTTTCGGGACACTGGTAATTCTTATGATGTTTATAATATTAGGAGGGAGCTGATGATTTTACAGATCGATATTGTGGTAATCCAGATAATCGTCATACTTGCACTTTCTCCGCTATTAAGCGGCATAATAAAAAAGATCAAGGCATTCTTCCAGATACGAAAAGGCCCCAGTATTCTCCAGCCGTATTACGATCTTGCAAAACTCTTGCGAAAAGATTCCGTAGTATCTGAGAATGTATCATGGATTTTCCATGCTGCTCCGATCATATCATTTGCGGCTGTACTGACAGCAGGTTTGATAATTCCGATATTCATTTCAGATATGCCCCTTGGTTTTGCCGGTGATCTTATAGCTGTCGTTTACCTCTTTGCACTTGCACGCTTCTTTACAGCCCTTGCTTCACTTGATGCAGGAAGCTCCTTCGGAGGTATGGGAGGAAGCAGGGAAATGTTCGTGGCTTCAATGGTGGAGCCGGCGTTGATGCTATCAATATTTGCGATAGCTCTAAATGTTGGCTCAACGAACCTCGGTTACATTACACAAACTGTATCAAATGCCGGGCTGTCCTCAGTCTCTCCATATCATCTGCTTGCGTTCGTGGCAATGTTCATTATAGCAATTGCCGAGACCGGAAGGATCCCGATCGATAATCCTGCAACGCATCTTGAACTTACAATGATACATGAAGCAATGATCCTTGAATACTCAGGGAAGCAGCTCGCGATCATGGAACTGGGGGCGATGATGAAGCAACTGCTTGTTTATGCTCTTCTTGCAAACATCTTTTTCCCATGGGGGATTGCGCAGATTATAAGTACAACAGGAATTGCTATTGCACTTATTGTTTTCATTATCAAAATAGTGATCATGGGTACGATAATGGCAATTGTTGAGACTTCTACCGCAAAATGGAGATTGTTCAGGCTGCCGGATCTACTGTCCATATCTCTTATGCTCTCATTCCTTTCTCTTGTCTCATTTATTATAGTAAAAGGAGGATAGATATGGAAGAAGTTATTTTTGGTTCCAATATTATGCAGCTGCTCATTGCGCTAATCCTTGTTTCGACCTTTATGATACTTGGATCTACCCGCCTTTATTCATGCGTGAGGGCTTTTGGGATACAATCATTCTTGCTGGCATGCGTCGCTGGAGTCGTTGGATTTTCCACTGGAAAATATGACCTGTACATTATCGCCCTTCTTACGCTGTTGCTTAAAGCTGCGGTTATCCCGTATATTTTTATATACATAATCCGTGAGATAAAAGTAAAAAGGGAAATAGCCCTGTATGTGGGTATATCGCCTTCGCTCATAACAGGTGGAATTCTTGTCGTAATTTCATATTATCTTATTAGATCGATCAATGCAATCACAGGGCTTTCAAGTTTTGCGCTATCGGCTTCCATGTCCCTTGTTTCTATCGGGCTTTTCGTCATGATAAGCCGCAAAAAAGCCATAATGCAAATGCTTGGCATCCTGATAATGGAAAACGGACTGTTCCTTGGAGCGATCTCACTTACAAATGGTATGCCGCTACTTGTTGAAATAGGGGTATTTTTTGATGTGTTGATAGGTGTCCTGATCATGGGCATCCTGATATTCAGGATCAATAAGACTTTCGAGACCATCGATACCGATAAATTGAAAACGCTGATAGGTTGATACAATGATAGAATATCTTCTCCTTGCTCCACTTCTAACAAGCATCTTATGCTTCTTCACCAGGACCAGAAAACAGGTCGAGACTGTGAGTATTACGGGCTCAGTGATAACACTAGTTTTTGGTCTCGTTCTGGTTTCTGAAGTATTCAAATATGATATAATAGTCACATGGCAAAACGCGCTTTTTGCGGATGCTTTCAGCGGCTTCATGGTGCTGATAGTTTCTATAGTGGGTTTCGTGGCTTCCCTGTATTCCCTGGGATATATGGGGCACGAATTCGAACACGAAATTATTGATGATAAGAAATTGAGGCTTTATTATTCGCTTTTCCATATCTTCATGTTCACGATGCTTCTTGTGGGCGTGACCAACAACCTTGGCCTCTGGATAGCAATTGAGATGACCACCCTTGTATCCGCTCTTCTTATGATCCTGTATTCCACAAAATCATCGGTCGAAGCTGCGTGGAAATATATGATCATATGCACAGTGGGTATTACATTTGCGCTTTTTGGAACAATACTCACATATTTTGCTGCAGTAAATATCCTTGGTGAAACAGGTAATGCGCTTAACTGGACATCCCTTATTTCAGTAGCAGACCGGTTTGACCCGACAATAATGAAACTGGCATTCATTTTCATCCTGATCGGCTACGGGACAAAAGCAGGACTTGCCCCCATGCATACATGGCTCCCTGATGCTCACAGCGAGGCGCCTTCACCTGTCAGTGCGCTCCTTTCCGGAGTTCTTCTGAATTGTGCTATGTACGGTATCATTCGTTTTTATACGATAGCTACAAAATCAACAGGAGAAGCTTTTACGAGCAACCTTCTTATCATTTTCGGGCTATTATCCATTGGAATAGCAGTTCCTTTTGTTCTCCTGCAGGAAGATTACAAGAGACTTCTTGCTTACAGCAGCGTGGAGCATATGGGAATAATAGCTCTTGGTATTGGGTTCGGAGGGATGTTCGGTGTTTTTGGGGCGATACTTCACATGTTCAACCATGCAATGACAAAATCCCTCATGTTCTTTGGCGCCGGAAATATTCTTTTGAAACATGGAACAAAAGAAATATTCAATGTGAGTGGAGTTGTAAAAACAATGCCGATGACAGGCGCTATGTTCGTTATCGGGGCACTTGCCATAACAGGTTCGCCTCCGTTTGGTATCTTCATAAGCGAATTCACGATACTGGCGGCAGGTTTCTCGCATGGACATATATTGGCGACTGTGTTATTCCTGCTTTTTATAATAATGATTTTTGCTGGATTCTTTAACAACGTCAGCAAGATGGCTTTCGGGATGCCAAAATCTGGTGTTGAAAAAGGAGAAATAAGCAGATGGACGCTTTTTTCTATGGGTATTCTTATGGTTTTTGTGATAGTTCTCGGAGTTTATATACCGGTTCCATTCTATGAAATGATAATGAAAGTCGTGGCAATTGTGAGATGATCTGATGACGAATCAGTATTTGGAATACATAAGAAAAGAATTTGGGGATCAGGTACTCGAAGAAAAAAGTTCAAATAATGAAATATATATCACAGTAAAACGAGATGCAGTCGTAAGGATATGTGACTTTTTATTTCACCATTTAGATGTTTCTCTTGTCTCTATTTTTGCCACAGATGAAAGAAAGAGCAGTGGAGGCTTTAAGATCCATTATGTTTTTTCAGAAAAGGAGGATGTATTCATTATCATTAAGATAAACATTGATGAAAAGCATCCGGAGTTCCCCTCGATAACTCATAAAATACCTGCTGCCAACTGGTATGAACGCGAGATCCAGGATATGTTCGGTCTTGTGCCAAAAGGCCATCCTGATCCGAGACGCTTGATGGCCTTTGAGGATTGGCCATCAAGTTCTTATCCTCTGCGCAAAGATTTTGATATCAAGACAAGACCACCTCGAGTCAAAGGAGAATATGTTTATCGAAGGGTCGAAGGTGAGGGTGTTTATGAGATCCCAGTAGGACCTGTGCATGCAGGTGTAATTGAACCCGGGCATTTCAGGTTCAGTGTCGCAGGAGAACCCATTCTAAATCTGGAAATAAGACATTTCTATGCGCATAAAGGCGTGGAAAAGTTATTCGAGAATATACCTGTTGACAATGCGGTTTTCCTTGCCGAGCGCATATCTGGCGATAATTCAGTCGCCCATGCAGTCGCATTCTGCCAGGCAGTTGAAAAAATAGGCGGGATCAGCATCCCTGCACGCGCAAAATATATAAGGACCATTATCATGGAACTTGAGCGGCTCTATAATCATCTTGGTGATATTGCCGGGATTGCGACCGATATAGCTTTTGCCTTCGGGGCAGCGCATGTGAACAATCTCAAAGAACAAATAATGCAGTTAAATGAATTCACGACAGGAAGCAGGCTGCTTCGTGGTATGAACACAATAGGAGGGGTGCGGCGCGATATTGTTGATAAAAAAGACGATATCCTTCTTCAACTTTCTTCGTTTACATCAGAGTTCAGGGATTTGATGGAGCTTCTCTTTGCCACACCATCGGTTGCGGATAGAATAGAGACCACAGGACGTTTATATAATGATATCGCAATTGGACTTCATGTGGTTGGGCCTGTTGGCCGCGCTTCAGGGATTGACAGCGATGTAAGGCGGGATCATCCATATGCTGCCTATTCAGAGCTGGGTTTCAAAGTGCCTGTTTTCAAAGCGGGCGATGTACATGCCAGGACACGAGTACGGGCTGATGAAATATACGAATCAGTATCAATAATTCAGCGGGCGCTGTCGAGTCTTCCAGAGGGGGAAATTAAAGTTGAGGTGAATGATGTAAAAGATGGGTGTGCCCTCGGATACACAGAAGCACCAAGAGGTGAGACCTTATACTGGATCAATATCTCAAATAACAGGATCGAAAGGTGCAAGGTGCGCGATCCGTCATTTTGCAACTGGCTTGCAATTGAGTATGCGGTGCTTGATAATATCGTACCTGATTTCCCGATAATCAATAAAAGCCTGAGTTTATCATATTCAGGTAATGACATGTAGGTGAGAAAATGCTAGATATTCTGATAAAAACTTTCAAAACCGGCACTGTGACAACAAAATATCCAGATAAACCGGATATTCCTCCTATCGGATTTCGCGGAAAGCCCGAATTCGTGGCAGATAGATGCACTTATTGTGGAAAATGCGTATCTGCATGCCCGCCAAATGTCATCCGGCAAAAGGAAGAAGGCGGCAAGAAAACACTGCCAGTATCATATTGTGGATGCATATTTTGCGGCAGATGCGAGGAAGTATGTTCTTATGGTGCCATTAAACTCACTCAGGAATATGAGCTGGCATCAAAAACAAAGGAAAAGATCAAGAATATCTTTGGCCGCTCGCTGCACATTCGAGAAGTGGATGCCGGTTCATGCAACGGATGCGAAGTCGAGGTGAATGCTTTATCAAATCCGGTCTACGACATCGAGCGATTGGGTCTTCATATAGTCGCATCTCCGCGCCATGCGGATATGCTGCTAGTCACAGGACCTGTGAGCAGGAACATGGAACTGGCGCTGCTTAAGACGTATAATGCTGCGCCTGAGCCAAAACTTGTGGCAGCAATGGGTTCATGTGCCTGCAATGGTGGAATATTCGGGAATACGTATGCAAGCGGAGGTGGAGTGGACAAGTTTATACCAGTGGATGTTTATATTCCTGGATGTCCGCCAAGACCGCAGGCTGTGATCTTCGGGATAATGGTAGCTATCGATAAGCTTGAGCAGAAAATTCAAAGGAAGGATTTCAAAATATGACAACATATGAGATACTTGTGGCAACTGATGATTCGGAATATGGAAGAAAAGCGGAAATTGCAGCCATGAAAATATCACGATCGTATAATATCAGGATTGCAGCTATTTACATAGCCGTTGGTCATAAAGACTCAGAACGCGAGGAGCGCATTGCAAAGGGTGAAAATGCCCTGAACCGTGTGGTTGAGACCGGTGCGGCCATGGGAGTCGAGATCAATAAGATACTGGTCGGCGTAAGTATGCAGAGGATGCCGCAAAAGGGAGCCATGGCAGATACTATAGCGCGAGCGATACTGGATGCGGCCGAGAAATACAAAGTTCATACCATTGTGCTTGGAGGAAAGGGGGAATCTGAGATAAATCCCGAACTGGGAAGCGTGGCGCTTGCAGTTGTGAAGAAGGCAAAGTGCACGGTGCTGGTGGCGAGATGATTATGTATGAAAAACAAACTGCAGCTACATAGCATAAAAAAACCACAGAGTACTCAGAGAAAAACATCTCTGCTCTGTACTCTCGGTGTACTCTGTGGTTGATAATCCATCCTGGGCCATACATTTATAATTTTCAACGACGCCTCAAGGAACAGGACTGTTGAGGTGGGAGCGAAGGAAGCGGGGGCGTAACAAGCTTATTTTTGTTCCAATTTGTATTCTGATATTATATATCCTCATACACTTTTCTATAATTTTCTATTTGTTCCCATATTCCGTACCCTAAGTATATTTAGAAAACTATTTTTACCAATAGCGATAATTAGCGAACCTCAGTAGTATATTGTAAAACATATATTGCAGAGGGGATGATTGAATGATGAATATTTCTGCATATAGAGCTGATTATTTG
>JAGFND010000077.1 GCA_021409285.1 Candidatus Methanoperedens sp.
ACTTTGTTAAAAAGGAGGTACTGGCATGGGAGAAAAATAGAAACAACAAGAATGCGAAAGTTAATTGGCAATTCACTACAGAAAATGCCAGAATTAAGTTATCTCGACTCTATCCGACAATTGAGGCTTGACCTGACACTAGTATAATTTACTGAACTTGTACTCCTCTTAATTCTGTCCCAAAAGCCGGTTTATTCAATTGCTCTGGTATAATGACCCCAGCACGGTTTAATATAGTAGATTATGCATATTATCAAATTATTCAAACCATATGTGCAATTTGGTGAATTTAAATTAAGGCATCATTAGAGAGGAAGAGCGATTAATATGGAAACATATAGAAAAGGATGGGGTAAAACTCATAAACTAATTGAATTGAAGAAGGGTTGAAATGATAGATATATTGCGTTATTTTCCCACACTATATCGTATTAAGACATTTAAAAGTGAGAATATAAATGATATAGTGAATTTTGCTTTTGCAAATAGACTAATTGAGCCTATGCAACTAAAAGGTGAAATTATACCTTTTCTTAATTTACTTCAAAAGTACGAAATCAAAAAGTTTCTGGAAATAGGTACTGCAAACGGAGGAACACTATTCATGATTTTGAGGGCTATTTCCGCACAAGCAAAAATAGTAAGTATTGATTTACACTATAATAAAATATGGGGAATTATAGATAGTCCTTTGTATAAATCATTTAAAAAAGATCGTTTCCAAAAAATAATTCTCCTTAAATCAGATACGCATTTGCCGAATACAAAAGAGACAGTAGATTCAATATTAGATGGTAATGTTGATTTGTTATTCATTGATGGAGACCATAGTTATGAAGGGGTTAAGCAAGATTTTAAAATGTATGGTTCTTTGGTAAAAAATGGAGGGTTGATAGCATTTCATGATATTGTAAAACATCATGACGAATGTAAGGTACATGAATTTTGGAGTGAAATAAAACATAATTATAATTATATCGAATACATAGATAATCCCAATCAAGGGTGTTGTGGAATAGGCGTTTTGTTAATATGAAAGTTAAGATTGTAATCCTTAATTGTAATGAGAAAAAATATATCGAGGGAAATAATGAAACTGATTATAGATAATCTACAAAAACCCTAACATGACCGAATCCAAAATTTCTCCATTGGTTAGTATTGGAATGCCAGTTTATAATGGTGGAAAAACCATTCGACAGGCACTTGATTCCCTCTTAGCCCAAGATTTTGAAAACTTTGAATTAATTATTTCGGATAATGCATCTACAGATAGCACTGGAAATATTTGTCAACAGTATGCTGCATGCGATCCAAGAGTTCGATATTATAGAAATGAAACAAACATAGGGGAGTTAGCGAACTTCAATCGTCTGGTTTACTTAGCTCGAGGTAAGTATTTCATGTGGGCAGCAGATGATGATTTATGGGAGCCATCTTATGTGTCACATATGGTAAATGCCCTTGATAACAATCTGGATGTAGTATTATCGTTTTGTAGTTTTGATACCCTATGTGCTATACGTAAAAAAATATTTATTTTTCAGGATAATTGGTCAAAAATTATTCGAGGTAGTAGATTCTATAGATTATTTCACTCAAGTTATTTATTACCATGGGGAACATATAGATCCTGTTATATCTATGGGCTTATAAGAAAAGATATATTATTAAAATGTGGGGGTATGGAACCACGAGTCGACATACATGCAGGTGCAGATATATTAACCCTTTTACACTTATTGTATTACGGCAAATTTATTAAAGTGAATAAGCTACTTTATCATCGGAGATATAATTCTGAAAGACTGCTCCTCAAGGAACCTTTTGCCCAGAGATTAGCAAGGCAATCATTATTTTCATTGGTTGTATCATATTTGAAATGGTTGAGTATGTGGCATCAACATTATAAAATACGTCGTGTTATTGTTAAAGAAACTCCGCTACAAATGCCTCATAAGATAATTCTCCTTATAAGCCTGTGTATAGCTGAACTTTTCTTTTATTTTGACAATCTATTACGAACTACAATGTATACGATACGTGATTATCAACGATATATTGGACAACCAAACCACATGAATTAAAAAAACATAAGGAGTAAAGTCTTCGATTGATATAGATTTCTGTCAAAAATCGAAAAATTTATGACAAATGAATAAGGAAGGATAAAAAACATGATAAAAAAACTTATCGAAAAGTGGTTGGATAGATTTTTAGTTTTTAAATCATTTCAAGATTACGTTAATAGTAGGTATATCCCTTTCCCAACTATTGGACATAAAATCTTTAAACCTTTGAAAGATAAATTAGAGTATTCACAAGTTGAGATTGGCGAATATACATATGGAAATCCAATAGTGTTATTTTTTGGTTCTAATTCAAAATTGCGTATAGGAAAATTTTCTTCTCTTGCTGAAGGTATACAAATATATTTGGGTGGCAATCATAGAGGTGATTGGGTTTCCACCTATCCGTTTTTTGCTCATCCTGAAATATTTGTTGGCTTCGAAAATAATAATCTTTCCAAAGGAAATGTGATAATAGGCAACGATGTGTGGATTGGAGAACGAGCAGTTATTATGTCAGGTGTAATAATAGGAGATGGTGCTATAATTGGTGCCAATTCTGTAGTAACAAAAGATATAGAACCATATTCAATAGTAGCAGGTAATCCAACAAGATTTATTCGTAAAAGATTTTCAGATGATATAATAAAAAAACTTTTAGAAGTAAAATGGTGGGATTGGAGTATAGAGAAAATAAATTCAGAACGAAAGTTTTTATGCTCTTCTCCATCAGTCACAGACTTGACAAACTTAAAGGTGAAAAATGAATAGACCAAAAGTCTCAATTGTCATCGTAAACTGGAACGGAAAGCACTACTTAGATGCCTGCCTCTCAAGCGTTCTAAACCAAACCTACAAGAACTTCGAGATAATTATGGTGGATAACGCCTCGATAGATGGTTCTGTGGAATATGTCCAGACAAAATATCCTTCCATAAAAATCATCCAGACCTCTGAAGACCTTGGTTTCGCCAAAGGGTGCAATATTGGAATGCGAGCATCAAACGCAGACTATGTCGTGGCTTTAAGCAACGATACGAGAGTCGAGCCTAACTGGCTTGGGGAACTCGTCAAAGTTGCAAAAACAGATGAAAAGATAGGAATATGCGGATCAAAATTGCTTTTAATGGATATGCGAGATATATATAATTCTGCAGGATTTTTTATCATATGGAACGCCTTTATCTACGACCGCGCCCCTGGCAAAAAAGTCGGGAAATATGAAAAATTAGAACAGGTGAATGGCGTATGCCTTGCTTCTGCTCTTCTTCGCAAAGAAATGTTAGATGAAATTGGGCTGCTGGATGAGCGGTTCTTCTTTGGTCATGATGATGTGGATCTCTGCTGGAGGGCAAAAAATGCGGGATGGAAAGCGATGTATGTTCCTGCCTCGGTCTGCTATCATAAAATGTTGGGCAGCGGCCAAAAACTGGACTATCGGTTTGTTGTTGATGCAGTCTGGGTCATATCTAAAAACTCCAATCTTCTGGGTCTGGCTGGTATAGCTATATATTATTTTGTTGCAATGATGAAAGCAATTGTTTGGAAAGCCTTTGGGAAAGATAAAGACTACAAACCATTCTTCAATGCGTTGAGAGCCATTCCCTGTGAGTGGAAAAAAGGAAAGCCATATCGTGAAGCAAGAGAGAAAAATTCTAAAATGTTTGGCTAGTTGTTACGGTTTCATTCTTAATAAAGGATAGGTTGCATGATTAACGATAATAGAAAAATAAGTTTCTGCATACCTGTTTACAATGGCGAGAAAACTATCGGAAGATGTATAGAAAGCATTCTCGACCTAACATACACAAACGAAGAGATCATAATTGTGAACGATGGAAGTACAGATGGAACATTAAACATATTGAAAAAATACCCGGTAAAGGTCATAGATTTAGAGCAGAACATGGGTCGAGGATACGCCCGCCAGAGCGCTCTTGAACATGCATCAGGTAAATATGTCGCACTCCTGGATGCCGATGGTTTTATCACAAATAGAAATTGGGCAGAGAAGATGCTCAGTGATTTCACCGACAACAGAATCGCGGGCGTATTTTCATTGAGCAGGGCTTTAAACAAGGAGAGTTCGATTGCCAGGTACTGGGATTATCTGACAACAACTGCACTCACTCCTGGACAGGTCACCCGCGGTGCCGGAACGGGAAATACGTTGATTAAGAAAAGCGTTTTAGATGAAGTTGGTGGGTTTGATAAGAGGTTGAGAAACGCTGAAGACTCTGATATATCAGAAAAAATATCAAAAAGAGGCTATGTATTCTATTATGAGCCCGATTGCCTGATGAGCAGGGAACAGCCTTCAACCATTAGCGAGGTTATCAAAAAGGAAGTGGATTATGCATTCTGGCATGGAAAGAGGGCTTATTACAACAACAATTTTTTGAAACAATTTTTAGTCAGATTTTTAGTATTTTTAGCGCTGCCTATTTTTATTGTATATTGTATATATAGGTCTCTTAAGATGTATATTCGTACAAAAGATTTCGCCAGCTTTTGGTTCTTATTTTTCAAAACTATAATGGCAGTGGCTGCGCCGTTTATTCTATTAAGTTCATTATATAAATTTAAATCGTAAACATTTAAGACCGATTTAGATTTTCCAAGAATTCCTCGTATGTTTTCACTGATTTTTCAAGATCAAATTTTCCAGACCTGTCGCTGGCTTTTCTGGATAGCTGTTCCCTTAAATTACTGTCATTTTTAAGCATCTGTACTTTAGATACAAAATCATTTATTGACCCTGGCTCGTATACCAGACCTGCTTCACCGGCAATTTCAGGCATTGCAGCCCTGTCAGGCACGATCACAGGCTTGCCGCTTGCAAACGATTCTATGATCGGGACGCAAAAACCTTCATGCAAACTTGCTGTTACAAAAACATCAGACACAGAATAATATTTTGGCAGATCATAATCAGATACTCTTCCAATAAAAATTACTTCATCTTCGAGATTTAATGAATGTGCTAAGTTCTTTAAACTTTCCCTCTCCTCACCATCGCCAGCCACTAAAAGAACCGTTCCATCAAGGTCCTGCATAGCTTTAATCAAAAAATCGATCATTTTGGATGCTGCAAGACGACCTACGTAAATCATTACAAATCTACCTTCCAGGCGAAGTATTTCCTTTATGTTTTTTATGTTAATGTTCTTGAACCTGTCGGTATTTATCCCGATATATAGTGTCTTTATATCTCTTCTATCGATCTTACTTTCAACTTCTTTTTTTATGTGATCGCTGTCTACTTTGATATAATCGCTTCTTTTCATTGACCAAAAAAATGCAATCTGTCTTATCCACATTAAAAATTTCTCTCTGTAACTATCAAAGAATTGCGGGGGAGTAAGACCATGAAAGTCCCAGACAAGTTTGATGTGGGGATTAAAAAGCTTCGCCAGGTGAATAATTGGCAAAATCGTAACATCCGGACTGGCCACGACCACCATATCATATTTTGAGAATCTCTTCGATAGGCTGTGTATTTTTAGGATCGCCGAAAGAACTGACCATAGATTATGTGCGTTTTTGCGGGTATAGTTATACGGTTTTACATCCTGCGATATTTCCCTCTCTATACTGAACGCATAGAGATCTACTTTATTTTTCCTGGATAATTTTTCTACCACAGCAACAGAATAATTGCTCGCAGCATCGTATTTAGTTAAGCGATTTGCAGCAAATGCTATATTCATTTTCAATCATATCCACAACTTCATACCACGAATGAACTTTTGGAGAAGTAGTCGGTTTCTTGATGCCCTGAACAATAGCCTCTGCAAGACTTTTTGCATCATAGCCAGCAACATATCCACTCCCGGATTTAACCCTATCCCTTAAAGCCCTGCTCGGCGTCACAACAACTGTCTTACCGCGCGCCCATGCCTCGGACAGCACAATAGAGAATCCTTCTGTGAATTCACCAATACTTGGAATAGCTACCACATCCGCAGCATCATACGCCGCAATCTTTTCGTCCTCGTCCACAAAACCCAGAAAGAGGACTTGATCAAGAACTCCAAGCTTTTCTGCAATCTTTTTTAATTCGTTTGAGAATCCGACTGGATCATGTCCAATTAATACAATAGAAACATCTGGGAATTCTTTCATAATATCAGGCAGTGCTTTTATCAGTAGCTGAGGTCCCTTGAGAGGATGAATCCTGTTCACAAATAGAATTACTCTCCTTTTTGATAAGCCATGCCTATCTCTAAAATCAATAGTCGGCTTAGCAATAAAATAATTCTCAGGGATACCTCCCGGGATCATTCTTACATTTTTTACAAATCTTTTCACAATCTTCATGTCAACATCGTTCATAACCTGAACGCCATCTGATAGATACATTGTAACAACAGATAATAACTCGAAAAATAAAAAGAATGGGCGAAGCATTTTTCTGGGATGCCTTAGAAGTGCGAATACAGTAAAAAGTGTTGTGAAAATGCGCTTTCGATGAATTTTTGCAGACATCAAAAAAATGAAAGCAAATATATTATCTGTTGAGATTATGTGCACAATATCATAACCAGATAGCTGTGGAATTTTAAGTGGGATCTCAAATCTAAATGCAAGATATGTCGATCTAATCCTATTAACCGAGAAATCCCAGTTTTCTTCCCTCACATCCACAATCTTTCCCTCAGGAGTTCTATTTGTCGTGAAAACTGTTACATAATGTCCCTTCTTTGCCAGCCCTTCAGCAAGCGCCAGAACTGTTTGTTCCCTGCCACCTTTAACGGGATGAAAATACGGTGCAACTAATGCGATCTTCATTTGGCAGCCTCAAACATACCGAGGCGACTCTTTGTGTACATAAAGGTCAGTTTCATGGATCTGGTTATAAAACCTCGTCTGAACAGTTCCTCATCCCGGATTATTCTTGTTCTTTGGATCTGTTTCCGTTTCTTAACCAGTTTTTCAGTATTCCTCAAAACCCAGACAAGCGATTTCATATTGTTCAGGGCAAGCGACGGTTTTTTGAAAAGAAGATAAAGGATTGCATTTAACTCAAATAAGAGCCGTAATGGCAGGTATTTCATAAGATTTTTTAGCTCATAGCATTTTATCATGGAAGAGATAGTATTTTTCTGCCTGTGGTACAGCAACTTATCATGCAGCACTTTATGGTACAATATCTGTCCATCCTTGAATGTGCCTCCGCCTTTATGCAACACTCTTGAGGCTGGTGAAAAATACACTTCGTATCCGAGGAGCCGAGCTCGCCAGCAAAGATCGGATTCCTCAAAATAATAGAAGTAATCCTCATCAAACCCGCCAAGCTTTTCAAAAAGCTCTCTTCGAATAAACAGGGCTGCCCCTTTTCCACCAAAGATTGGTTCTGGTTCAATGGGTTCACCGGTGAAAAAGAAGTTTTCGATCGGCATAACAATCGCGCTTATGATATGCCCTATGCTATCTGGAACCGCAGGGTTCTCAAGCATCCTGAGGTTTGACTGCACCATCCCGATTTCCGGCTTCTCAAAAAGTTTTGCAGGCTCGTTTAGCCAGGCTGCATCTACAATCGTGTCATTGTTCAGAAAGACCATGACATCTCCTCTGCAAAATTTCGCCCCGACATTGTTACCGCCAACAAATCCGAGGTTTTCTTTGTTTCTCAGAAACTTGAAATCAAATCTGGATTTTTCATATTCATAGCTGCCATCTGTGGATGCATTATCAACAAAAAGAACCTCGAAATTTTTATATGACGTATTTGCCACAGATTCCAAGCATTTATCGAGCAATCCACCAAGATTCTTTCGCCCATTCCAGTTTATTATCACTATTGAAAACATGATTGGCAGTATAAAAAATTCTCCACTGATGTGTCTTAAGCTTTTTTAAACACCACTGCTATGCAGCTTGCCAGTGATGGAAAATGTGCTGCAGTTCTCTCAATCAGGCTTAAAGGTGCAGGGATATGGAAGTCATGAACTCCAAAAATCCTGATTATTTTGAATTTGTGTTTTTTTAGCAATTCCATCAGCGAGCGATAGGTAAATCCTCTTATATGTCCTGTTGAAGTCGGCCCTCCTGCACTGCTGAGTTTGCCGACATTATGGTAAACGCTCACTTCGGTATAAAATGGCTGGTAGCCGAGTGCAAGGCTTATCCTGTTATACCAAGCTGCCAGATTCGGTGTAGTGAGAACGCAGAACGCATCGTTTGCCATAACCCTGTTAATCTCATTCAGCAGGTGGTCTGTATCAAATAAATGCTCAATAATCTCCCCGCAAAAAACGCTTTCAAAATAGCCATCATCAAATGGGTACACATCCTGTCCAACATCAACCCTGTAGGCTTCTATATTTCGGCTTGCAATAGCAACTGCTGTCTCTGAAACATCAATTCCAATAACTTTTGCGTTTGTGACTTTGCCAAGCAGAGTTGTGAAATTTCCATTTCCGCAGCCGATGTCCAGGATATTTGCAGGTTTTTTATCTCTGAACAGATTTAAAACGAGCCTGAGCCTTGCATCAAGAAGCTCTTCCCTGTCCATCAGGTACTGGGCATAGTGTTCATTATAAAATTTATCTATCGGTGTAGAGCCGCATTCTAAACCCATTGGGTCATACTAGTGCATTAATTTTATTTAAAGATAATGTAATACGAATACTATGCGTGATGTAAAAATCTGTATCGTTGGCCCATCAAAGCGATTCTTAAGCGGGATTAGTTACTACACTATTAGACTGGCAAATGCCCTCTCGGGCTCGAGCAATGTATCTGTTATCTGCTTCAGGAAGCTACTGCCTGAATTCCTGTTCCCGGGACGAATGCATGTGGGTAAAGATATTTCCCAACTGGAATTCTCACCTGCAATCAGAGTATTTGATGGCATGGATTATAATAATCCACTAACATGGTATGGTGTGTACAGGTACCTCAGAGCAGTGAAGCCTGATATTATTATCCTGCAATGGTGGACATCTTCGGTATCCCATATGCATATTTTGTTGAAAATTATGAGTATACCGCTAAAGCCCAAGCTGATCATAGAATTCCACGAGGTCGTCGACCCTATAGAAGAAAGCATCCTGCCTTTCAGAATATATTCCCGTATAATGGGAACAATTCTCCGTAAAAATCTAAACGGATATATTGTACATTCAATATCAGATAAATTCTTAGTAGCTCAACGATATAAGATTGACCCGCAAAAGATTCATGTGATCTCCCACGGCCTGTATGATCATTACGGCGATCGCATAAAAAATAAAAAAGCAAACTACATTCTTTCAATAGAAGAGGAATTTGTAATCCTCTCTTTCGGTTTAATCCGACGATATAAAGGGATACCTTATTTGATCCAGGCATTTGAGCAATTGCCAGAAAGCATTGCAAAACGAAGCCGACTGCTTATCGTGGGCGAAATCTGGGAAGGTCGAGAAGAACTGATTAATCAAATAAAATCATCCATTTATCGAGAGAAAATTACACTCGTCAACAAATATATTCCCGATAACATGGTTCCAGTATATTTTAGTGCCGCAAACATTGTGGTTTTGCCATATATAAGGGCTTCACAAAGTGGTATTGCCCATATCGCAATGTCTTTTGGCAAACCGATGATTGTTTCAGAGGTAGGGGGATTGAAAGAATCTATGGGTAATTACGAAGGAACATTTTTCGTTCCCCCGGAAAATACTGAAGCCATAAAGCTACAACTCATAAAACACTTCGGAAGCGAAAAAATATATAGCACTCCGGCATTAGGATGGAATATTACAAGCAAACTGTATCTTAAAACCATATCAGAGATAATATGACCCGTGACAATAAAAAGCAATCAAAAAAATCTGTAAACAATGATAAAAAGGAAGTAAAAGCCGAGTTAATTATTCCTTACTATTTTACTTATATTTCCGGTATACTCCTGTTAGCTATTTTTGTCCTTTCGCTCTATCTGAGGACAGTGATGCCCTATGATAGTGTTTTCAGGGATGGCGTTGTTGCCTTTGCATCCGATGACGCAGTTTTTCAGATGCGCCTTGTGGAAAATACACTCTATAATTTTCCTCACAGAATTACTTTTGACGTCTTTACTATGTATCCATACGGCCAGGCTTTGCATTGGGGTCCTCTCTGGACACAGCTGATTGCCACTATCTCCCTGATAGTTGGTTTAGGCAGTTATAATATGCAAACAGTGAACACTATTGGGGCATATTTTCCATCTGTATTTGGTGCCCTTGTCGTTTTCCCTGTTTATTATATAGGAAAAAGCCTGCGCAACAGGACAACCGGTCTACTTGCAGCATTTATGATAGCCATATTGCCGGGGCAGTTCTTCTCCCGTTCAACACTGGGCTTCACAGACAACCATGTTGCAGAGGTGCTATTCAGTACAGCGACCATTGCCTTCTTTATTTTTGCATTAAAAGCTGGCAGGGAAAAAAATATAAAATTTTCCGATGTATACCCAAAAGAAAAGACGGTGTGGTATTCGATACTTGCCGGTGTGATGCTGGCCGGTTATCAGCTTAGCTGGCCCGGGGCTCCTTTTTTTGCTTTGATTATTGCTATATTTATTCTTATTCAGTATATAATAGATGATATGCGTGGCGTCTCAACCGACTATATTGCCATTGCAGCAGTGCCCATGTTCCTGATCAATTTAATATCTATGCTGCCGTATTTTAACCCGGAATATGGTTTTGAGATAGATAAATATTCATGGTTCCACGTGGCAGTGCCTATAGTCGGCATGGGCATGCCAATTGCATTAAGTGTTATCTCAAAGGAGTTAAGAAAGAGAGGATATGCTGCCTACTACTATCCCATTTCCCTGGGTGGCTTCTTTCTAATTGGCCTTCTAATAATAAAAACAATTCTGCCACAATTTTATAATGCTGTTGTGAGTGCACCTGCAATAATATTTGCTGTCCACACATATGGCGCGGCGACTATCGCAGAAGCATCCTCGATTTTTGAGAGACCTGGCATGCTCTGGAGCAATTTCCCGATTGCTGGGCCTTTGCAGGGTGATAATGTCGTGCTCTTGCTGATAATGGCAATTCTGGTCACTATTGGCTACAGGATCGCCAAAAAACAGAGAGCCGAGGACATGCTCCTCTCAGTCTGGAGCATTGTGATGCTCCTTGCTATGTACGGGCAGAACAGGTGGGCGTATTACTTTGCAGTGAACGCTGCCCTGCTGGTTGGTTATGCAGGAGGGTCCCTCTGCGATTCAATATTAAAATTGGGCGGATGGAGGCGGATCGATATGCACAATGTTGATATAAACCACATACTTTCCCTTGCCATAGCGATGATTGTGGTGATATTCTTTGCATATCCAAGTGCTCTTGCAACTGCCATTGGTGGACAACCGATGTCCAGATGGGGGGGCGGAGAGCCATCGGGCGGTGGATTCTCAGAATGGCTTGAGACCATGACCTGGATGCGCGGTAACACACCTGATCCGGGAATGGACTATCTTGCGATTTACGAGAAACCGAAAAACAATACATACCCATACCCTGATACAGCATATGGTGTAATGAGCTGGTGGGATTACGGTCATTTTATTACATACTGGGCACACAGGATACCAAACGCAAATCCATTTCAGTCAGGTGTTGGTGAAGCCGCCTCATTCTTAATAGCTAAGAGCGAGGAAGATGCCAGTAAAGTCCTTGATGATCTTGGCATCAATGGGAAACCCGGAGCAAGGTATATTGTGAGCGATGGTTATATGGCATATAGCATAATGGATGTATTTGGAATCTGGAAAGAAGAGACCGGCTATCGTGTTCAGATCCAGACAGACCAGGGACCGCAGGTCGTACCTTCCTCGAAGTATTACGATAATATGGAAGCGAAGCTCCATATTTTTGATGGCAATAGCTTAAAGAACTATAGATTGGTGCACGAGTCCCCCCTAAATCCAAATACAGAAGGTGGATATGCGGAACAGCAGTATAAATATATTTACAATACTCTATATGGAGGGCATATCCCAGTAGAGAATTCAGGTGTTGTTAAAGTTTTTGAATATGTAAAGGGTGCAAAGATAACAGGAAGGGCGCAGCCAAATGCAACAGTTACTCTTTCAAATACTATAAAAACCAATATTGGAAGAACCATTCAATATTCTCAAACAACTTTGTCTGATGGAACGTATCAATTTACCATTCCATATTCGACAGAGGGTCCGATTTCCAGGCAAACCAAATTTGATACTGGGCCAACAGGAGCCTATAATGTAAC